>JALWRX010000090.1 GCA_027080505.1 Ghiorsea sp. | reverse complement strand
GTACCTGTAGCACAAGCGGTTACTGTTGCTGTGTTCGGACCTTTTGCACCCGTTAACATTGATACCCAACCTGAAACCATATTAATAATGGTCATAGGAATAAAAAATGGTGAAATCTTCCTTGCTCCACCTTTTTCATAAGCTCGCATAGTTCGCTCAATGGCTGGCATACCACCAATACCAGAACCAATCACCACGCCAACACGTTTTGCGTTTTCGTCTGTGATTTCTAGTCCTGATTGTTGAAGTGCCATATCAGCAGCAGCGATACCAAAATGAATAAATCTATCCATTTTTCGTGCATCTTTTTTGTTAACAAACGCGTTGACATCAAAGTCATTCACCTCACCTGCTATGGTACAAGCCATACCCGCCGCTTCCGCATCAAAATGCGTAATTCGACCAATACCCGACTTACCTGCAATGAGGTTACTCCATGATTTATCAGTTCCAGTACCAAGTGGGGTTACAAGACCGACACCCGTGACAACAACGCGTTTATTCACAATTAGTCAGCCTTTGCAGCGATATAGTCAATAGCGTTTTGTACGCTTTGAATGCCTTCAGCATCATCATCAGGAATTTCTACGCCAAATTCTTCTTCAAATGCCATAACAAGCTCTACTGTATCCAAAGAATCAGCACCCAAGTCATCAACAAAAGATGAATCAGAGTTGATTTCACTTTCGTCAACATTGAGTTGATCAGCTACAATTTTAATAATCTTTGCTTCAATTTCTGCAGACATGTTTGTCCTCCCAGTTGAAATTAGAACCGCCTTCTAACGTGAGCTTTCACATTTGGCAAGTTCCTGAGTCACTCTTTTTACTTCTCGCTTTGCCTGAACCAGCTTTAAAGCTATAAATACCTTTAGTTAACAAAATATCCAATTATCGTAACAACAAGAAAAATTTACTGTATCTATAGACCACTTACAAGACAATATAGGCTATAAACGAATATTATCGACAATTTCCAGCTTTGCTTTCTGAACAACAAACCAATTCAGCTTGTAATGTAACATGTTCCACATGGTGCTCAGCCAACACCCCTTGCAAAAGCAAAAGTATTTGTGGCCAATCCTCCATAGCTTCTACCTCTATATGTGCTGAAGCTGCAAGTTTGGCATTGGGTAGCTTCCAAACGTGAATATGGTGTACACCAACCACCCCTTTCACTTGCTGTAAATGCTGCTGGACAAGCATGATGTCAAACCCATTAGGCAAGGCTTCCATCAACTCCAATGTTGTTTCGCGCACCAAGTGCCAACCACCCCAAACAAGCACAGCCGCCACAAAAAAGGATAAGATTGGATCAATAGGCATCCAACCCGTTAACAAAATCACAAGCCCAGAAACCATGGCTGCCACTGAACCCAAAGCATCACCCAGCACATGCCAGTATGCTGCACGTGTATTTAAGTCATGGCTGCCATGCAACCAACGCATAATCATGAGGTTAATCAATAAACCTACACTAGCAATCACCAACACCATTGTTCCTTGCACCTCGGGAGGAGTGGCTAAGCGCCCTACAGCCTCCCAAACAATCCAACCACTCAAAAACCACAATGTTAATCCATTCACTTGTGCTGCAAGCACCTTGACCCGCCCATAGCCATAAGTCATGCCTGCATGCGCAGGTCGCGCAGCAATACGCTGCGCAACCATTGCCAAGCCAAGTGCCATAACATCAGATGCCATGTGCCCTGCATCTGCCATTAAAGCCAGCGAGTTTGAAATATAACCACCCACCAGTTCAACCAACATAAACGCTACGGTTAACCACAATGCAGCACCTAACCCATGGTGATGCCCTTCATGGCTATGCTTTACATGATTATGTCCTTCGTGCGTCATCTACAGTTCCTTTACTGAAATATGCATACAAACAAGGTAGCACAAACAGGGTCAAAAATGTAGAGGAAACCAAACCACCAACCACCACCGTTGCCAATGGTTTTTGAATTTCAGAGCCAATACCTGTTGCCAACAGCAGTGGCACAAGCCCAAGACCTGCAATCAAAGCAGTCATCAATACAGGTCTAAGCCTACTTTCTGAACCATGACGAATCGCCTCATCCACATCAGCACTATCACCCAAATGTCGGTTAATCGCATCCACTAGCACCACACCATTGAGCACTGCCACACCAAAGAGTGCAATAAACCCAATACTGGATGGTACAGATAAATATTGACCTGACACTAACAATGCTAAAATCCCACCAATTAAAGCCATAGGCACATTTAACATAATCAATGTGGCTTGCCCTGCAGAATGGAACATGAAGTAGAGCAATAAGAATATCATCAACAGAGATAGAGGCACCACCACCATCAACTTAGCTTGCGCACGCTGCTGGTTTTCAAACTGCCCACCAAACACCACAGAATAACCTGTAGGTAAATCAACTTCACTTTGAATGCGACTATCCAGCTCAGCAACAATACTACCCATATCCCTACCTTCCACATTGCTCTGAATGACAATACGGCGTTGCACATCATCACGTTTAATCATGGGAGGCCCTTGTTCCACACCAATGCTTGCCACATCTTCAAGGCGCACCCAAGCACCCGATGCCGTTTGTAAAATCAAAGCACCAATCACTTCTGCATTGTTACGATAGTTTTTATCCAAACGCACATAAATATCATACCGCTCATTGCCAGAAATCACCTGACCCGCAGAAGAGCCACCAATAGCATCAGCAACCAAGGTCATCACATCATCCACAGAGATGCCATAGCTATCCAATTTGCTACGATCAGGGCGAATCACCAATTGCGCTTCACCCGCAATTTGTTCCATCTCCACATCACGCGTGCCTTGCACACTTTTCGTCAACTTTTCGATTTCTTTTCCTTTCTCAGCCAACACTTTGAGGTCAGGACCGAAAAGTTTAATCGCTAAAGCAGCCTTTACACCCGATAACAACTCATCCACACGCATGGCTATGGGTTGTGTAAACGAAACAAGAAGCCCTGGCACCACTTCCATTTTTTCACGCATTAAGTTTTGCAACGCTTTACGATTGGATGCACTTGTCCATTCTGATACAGGTTTTAAACCAACAAACAATTCCACGTTTGATACAGGTTCTGGGTCACCACCAATTTCTGCTCGCCCAACCCGTGCTGAAACATAAGTCACCTCAGGAAAGCTCTCAATCAACACTTTCTCTAACTTTTCACCTGTAGCCTTAGCAAATGGCAGAGATGAAGAAGGCGCAAGGGTAACGCGAATCGCAAGCGTGCCTTCTTCAAGCTCTGGCACAAACTCTGTACCAAGGAATGGTAATGTTGAAAGTGTCAGCACAAAAGCAACTGCTGCACCACCCACCACAGCTTTACGTTTTGACAGCGCACCCAGCAAAAGCTTGTGGTACACACGTGCAATTGGAGCAAGTACAGGGCTTTCTTTGTGCACCACACCTTTGGTAAACACATAAGTTGCCAACACTGGCATGACAAACAATGCCACCAGCAATGAGGCAAACATGGCAAAACAAATCGACAATGCCATAGGTGTAAACATCTTACCTTCCACACCTTCAAGAGAAAACAAAGGTGTAAATACCAGCATAATAATCAACACCGCAAACAACACAGGTCTAGCTACTTCCTTAGCGGCCTCGGCAATACGCAAAGCAACACCATGGTCACCATCTTTCACCTTTTCCAAGTGTTTAAAGATGTTTTCCACCATGACCACCGAACCATCCACCATCATACCAATGGCAATAGCCAGTCCACCCAAACTCA
>JALWRX010000089.1:29017-48628 GCA_027080505.1 Ghiorsea sp. | reverse complement strand
AACACTTTTACTACTTTTTGAAGGAATGTGAGTGGCGTTTTAACTACTCTAATCCAAAACAGCAATTATCTATGTTAAAACAATGGGTTACAAAGAATAATGCCTAGTTATCTGGGACAGCCCCAAAGGATATTTAATGCAGATTAATCTTGAAGATATTAACAGCTATGTGCATGAACATATGCCGCTGACTAAAGCACTTGGTGCTGAAATAACAGCTTATGATGGTAAAAAAGTTGTTATTTCCGCGCCGCTCACACCCAATATCAACCATAGGGATACTGCTTTTGGTGGCAGCTTATCTGCATTGGGTGTGTTATCTGGTTGGGCATTATTATTCATCAAACTTCAAGAAGAAAATATGAGCTGTCGCTTGGTCATTCAAAAAAGTAGTTTTGACTTTAAGAACCCTATACCTGATGATTTCACAACCATTTGCCATGCGCCAGATGCTCAAACTTGGCTTAAATTTATCAAAACACTAAAGCGACATGGCAAGGCTCGTATCACCGTAGCATCCGAAGTGGTTAGCCCTAAATCAGGCTTAGGTGGTACACACCAAGGCGTATATGTAGCCTTAATTTTAAACGACAAAGGATAACAACATGCAACATAGTATTGTTCAAATTCAACAACTACCTCACGGTGAAGGTTTAGAACTACCCTTTTATGCCAGCGCACAAGCCGCAGGCGCTGATTTACGCGCTGCCATTGATGAAGATATTGTGCTAGCACCAGGTGAACACAAGCTCATTAAAACAGGTTTCGCCATGGCTTTGGCAGATGGTTATGAAGCGCAAATCCGCCCACGCTCTGGACTTGCTTATAAACATGGTATCACTGTGCTTAACTCGCCGGGTACGATTGATGCAGATTATCGCGGAGAAGTAGGCGTGATATTGATAAACCATGGTAAAGAACCTTTTACCATCACCCGAGGTGAACGCATTGCGCAAATGGTGATTGCCCAATTTGTACAAGCAGACTTTCAAGCTGTCACTGAACTTTCTGAAACCGTACGTGGTGAAGGTGGTTTTGGCAGCTCTGGGCGCAAGTAATATGCAATATGTCATGGCGACCAGCGTGGAGGCCATCTATAGATTTCTCGACAAGCTCGAAATGACAAGTTCCTATGACTAAACGCATTGGATTATTTGGCGGCAGCTTTGACCCACCACACTTAGGGCATCAGGCATTGGTTTATGCTGCGATTCAAGAGCTTGGGCTTGATGAAGTTTGGGTCATTCCTGTAGGTCTTCCTGTGCATAGGCAACTTTCAGGTAAGGCAACCTCAAAGCAGCGGTTATCATGGCTTTCTGCTATTTTTGCCGATGAACCTCGTGTACGTATTGTTGATTGGGAGATTAACCATGCAAAACCCAGCCCTGCCATTGCCACATTACGCCGCTTTCAAGCTGAAAACCCTAGTATTATACCTACATGGTTGATGGGACTGGATTCTTTTTTAGATATGCCAAACTGGGTAGAATATCCTGAGCATCAAAAGCTATGCAACCTTGCTGTTTTCCAGCGAGAAAGCATAGAAAAAACTTTAGAAACAATGGGTTGGAAAGATACACCTACTTTAAATTATAAACTAGATACAGGGCATATTATTTTTATAAATAAAACTTTGCCCAATATTTCAGCTACCCAAATCCGCAAAAACCCTAAGCTTTACCAAAAATATTTACATCAAGATACCTGCAATGCCATTTTAGCGTGTTATGCTTCGGACGAATTCAACAAAGAGAGAACAATATGAGTGAAGTAAAAACATTGGAACAACTCAATGCAGAGGTAATCGAGGCCATTGAAGATAAAAAGGGTTTAGACATTATCACCCTTAACGTCCAAGGTCGCTGTAATTTTGCAGACCAATTCATCCTTGCCACAGGCAGAACAGACCGTCAACTCAAAGCACTTGCCAATGGTGTACGTGAAGTTGGGCACAGCAATGGTTTGACAGCACGCGTGGATGGCATGGAAGCATTGGAATGGTTAGTTATCGATTTGGGCGATATTATCGTACATCTATTCTTACCTGATGTTCGTGAATCTTTCCAACTGGAACGCCTTTGGAGCACACCAGAGGATGAACAAACAAAAGCATGAAACTAAGACTATTGGTGGTTGGTAAAGCAGGCAAAAATTTTCGTGATTACGAAGCATCACTAAAAAAACGCCTGCAAGGTGCGCACCAGTTTGAGATTATCGAGCTGCCTGAAAGCAAAGCCAAACAACTCAACCAAATCAAAGCTGATGAAGCCAAACATATTCTTAAAACTGCCCAGCAAGATTTTGTACTGTTTGATGAAAAAGGAAAATCATTAAGCAGTATGCAGTGGGCAGATTTCTTTAAGACACAAGTCGGTAATGCCAATATTGATTTTGTCATTGGTGGTGCAGCAGGTGTATCCGATGAAGTGCGCCAACAAGCCAAACACACTTGGAGCTTGTCCAATTTAACCTTGCCACATCAACTGGCACGAGTATTGGTCGTTGAACAACTTTACCGTGCTTTTTCTATTATCCAAGGACATCCTTACCACAAAGTATGAAAACTTTATCTGCATTTTTATTAGCATTCATATTATGCACAGTGGTCAACACCTCTGCCTTTGCTGCCCGTGATGTTAAAAGCGAGCTGCAAAGTATTCAAAAGCAACGCCAGTTGGTGAAAGACGCTCAACAAGCTTTAAACAAAGAGCTTGGTAGTGTTGGCAAAAGCCTAAAAAAACTAGATATGGCATTACTTAAAGCTCGTAAAGCGTATTGGCAAGTTCGTGATGACATCAAAGTTGTTGACCAGCGCATTGCCAACTTAGCCCAAAAGAAAAAAAAGATTCAAAAAACAATTGAACAGTTGCAGCAACAAATGCTCAAAGAAGCTTCGACCGCTTACCAACATGCAGGTAGCCAATCCGTTTGGGTGGATGTGCTATCAGGTACATCAATTACTGAGATACCCCACCGTCAGTTTTTATTAAAATCAGCCATATTGTCCCAAGAAGAAGACCGTAAACTTTGGCGTAAAACCATTGAAGAACTTGCTGTTATCGAAAAAGAAGAAAAAGCCAATAAAGAAAAGCTTATTGCCTTAAAAAAAGAACGCAAACAAGCTGAGCGTAAACTGGTTAATAAGCTTCATGCAAAGAAAAAAGCAGCCCAGCAATTACGCGCAGACATCAAAAAGAAAAAAGCACAGGACAAACGTTTGGCAAAGCAAGAAGCTGCATTACAACGCTTACTCAATGGCTTAGGTGATACGCTTCTCGCAAGTGACAAACAAGGGAAAACTCTTTCCATTCGTAAACAAAAAGGTAAGTTAGCCTGGCCACTCCAAGGTCGTGTGCTCATCGGCTTTAAACAAAAAACAAGCACTGGTGTACGGCTTTCAGGTGTACATATCGCTCCCAAACATCGCTCCCAAAAAGGAAGGTTGGTACATGCCCTTGGTGAAGGACAAGTTCGCTATGCAGATTGGTTCGGCGGATATGGTCTGATGATGATTGTTGATTATGGACATGGTATTATGGCAGTGTATGCACATAATGACGCTCTGTATAAACAACTGGGTGACTGGGTAGAAAAAGGCGAAGTTCTCGCTGAAGCAGGTAGTACTGGTTGGATTGAAGATGTGCGTTTATACTTTGAAATTCGAGATAAAGGGCGACCTGTTAATCCTGCAAAATGGTGTAAGAAATAACTCATATATGAGGCAAAAAACATGAATTTAAACAAAACACGTTGGATTATTTCCTTAAGCACATGTGCTGTGATTGTAGCGGCATGGATGACTTGGCAGCCCAACACATCCATTACGCAAGCCAATGCTGCAACAGACTACTCAGAAATGAAGAAGTTTTCCGATGTTATGAATGCGGTGCGCAGGTATTATGTAGAAGAAGTCACCGATAAAGAGCTTTTTGAGGGTGCTCTTAAAGGTATGCTGTCTAACCTTGACCCGCACTCCACCTATATGGACAAAGAAATGTTCAGTAAAATGATGGAAGACACCAGTGGTGAATTTGGTGGTTTGGGTATTGAAATAGCCACTGCCGAAGGTGGTATTAAAATTGTATCACCCATTGAAGACACTCCCGCAGATAAGGCAGGGATTAAATCAGGTGACCTGATTATCAAAATTGGTGATGTCTTAGCTAGGGATATCAGCTTACCCGAATCCGTAAAACTGATGCGTGGAAAACCAGGCACCAGCATTACACTCACCATCTTCCGTGAAGATGAAATGCGTACTTTTGATGTCACAATAAAACGTGATAAAATCCAAATTAAATCGGTAAAAAGCGATATTCTAGCACCTGGCTATGCTTATTTACGCATTACACAGTTCCAAGAACATACTGCTGAACAATTACAAAAGCAGTTTAATGCCTTACGCAAACAATCAGACAATAAAATCTTTGGTGCTGTACTGGATTTACGTAACAATCCTGGTGGCTTGTTGGATCAAGCAGTTGAGGTAAGTGATTTATTCTTAAATGATGGTGGAATTGTAAGCACCAAATCACGCGTCGGAAACAACATGGACTTTAAAGCAAAGAAAGGTGATATTTTAAATGGTGCACCATTGATTGTTTTGATTAACGGTGGCTCAGCCTCGGCATCTGAAATTGTCTCAGGTGCGCTACAAGATAACAAACGCGCCGTACTTATGGGTACACGCAGCTTTGGTAAAGGCTCTGTTCAACGTATCATCCCATTGTCCGATGGCTCTGCATTTAAATTAACCACTTCTTTATATTACACACCTAGCGGACGCTCTATTCAAGCTACAGGCATAGACCCTGATGTAGAAGTTAAAGCTGTACGTTTGAAAATTGAGGATGATGGCAGCAACCGACCTTCTCGTATTTTTGAAGCTAATATGAAAGGTCATCTTGCCAATGGCAATGGTAAAACCAAGACAAAAAAAGAAGAGGAAACTGTACCGGGTCATCCAAGCCAACAAATGGTTGAACGTTTAACCAAAGATGTACAATTACAACGCGCAACAGACTTACTCCAAGGGTTACACGTACTTTCAAAGTCTTCTTAAACTACACTTGAAGAAAAAAACTAAAAAAAAGAAACAGCAGCAGGCATTTTGGTTTAAGCTTTTACTCACTATCTTACTCATACTTATTGTATTCTTGGTATGGGTAGCTGGTGAACAAAAGCCTGTGTCCAGGGTTTCCCAAACACTTGCTTCTGACAGCGCACTCAATACGGGGACTGAACCAAATATAGCACAGATTATCGAACCATTACTTGATGATACTTATGTACTTACTTTTGAGGATGAACTTCCTGACCCAGTATTCAAGGGTTCAACGGAACAAACAGCTACCCACCCTGCTGAAAACAGGCATGTATTAAGCCTTGTTATTGATGACATTGGTTATGACCTACATGCCTTAGAGCGTTTAATCGCACTCCCTTACACCATCACAGTATCTATTCTGCCCGATGCTCCTCATGCTAAAGAAGCAGCCATGATGGCACACCAGCACGGCATACAAGTGATGTTACATATGCCCATGCAAACTGCCAACCCCAAATACCAGCAAAAAATGGAAAAGTTTTATTTGCATCAAGATATGGATAAGCAAACTTTTACTACAGTGTTTGAGCAAGCTTTAGCCAAAGTACCTTATGTTGAAGGTGTGAATAACCATATGGGTTCGCAACTAACATCCAACCCAAAAGCTATGCTATGGTTAATGGAATTATGTAAAAAACACGGCTTATTTTTTATTGACTCACGAACATCTTCGACTTCCATAGCTGCAGAAACAGCACAAAAAGCAGGCATTCTTTGGAATACCCGTGATGTATTCTTAGACCACTCCGTAGCCCCAGATGCACTACAACATGCCTGGGACTCCATGCTTTCATGTGTTAAACGCAAAGATAGCTGCATTATGCTTGCTCACCCACACAAAGAAACTTTAAACTTCTTAGAAAAACATGCGCAGGGTCTCAGTTCACAAGCATTTGTTAGTATATCTAAAACACTTAAGCAGGATTAAAACATCACCTCTTGCAAACGTTGAAAGTCATAGGGTTTTTGCACAACACCTGCCAAAGAAATACCTTTAAATTGCTTGTATATATCCTCTTGAGCATAACCACTGGTAATAATAATTTTTAAATCAGGCGTTATCTTCAACAATTCTATGGCACAAGCTTTGCCGTCCATTTCAGGCATGGTCATGTCTAACAAGACTATATGAATCTCATCTTTCTTGGCTTGGTATATATCCAGTGCCTGCTTGCCATTTTCCGCCAAAAAGGTTTCATAACCCAAATCTTCTAACATGGCTTGCACTGTGTCTAACAAAATCAATTCATCATCAACAACCAACACTTTACCGCGTTTTTCTGCATGTGACATCTGCGCTATATCCTCACCTTCAATACGCTGTTCCTTTCCGCTTTGGCTTATAGGAAAAAAGACCCTAAATGTGGTTCCACGATTTAATTCTGATTCTAGCGTAATAAGCCCGCCATGCCCCTGTACTGTACCTAGCATGCTACTCATACCTAAACCTCGGCCTGTAAACTTGGTAGTGAAAAATGGTTCAAAAATTCGTTGTTGTGTCTCTTGATCCATACCACAACCTTCATCACTGACCTCAAGGCAAACATATGTCCCTGATTTTACTTCACCTACACACTGTGATATGCCTGCAGCTTGCACATCCCCTGCAGCTAAATCTATGCTATATGTGTGCAAACCAATCCTCCCTCCATGTTCACGCATGGCTTCATTTGCATTGGTGATCATATTCATCACCAACTGCTGAATCTGTGCAATATCACCATCAAAACAAGGAAGGTTTGCCTGCAGGTTATAATCTACCGAAACATTTTTTAATAAGCTCACCTCAAGTAAAACGGACATATCATGCACCAACTCCGAAAGCTCTAGGGGTTCCATATTTAATGTACCCTTACCTGCATAAGTGAGCATTTGCTTACATAAGGATGCTGCTTTCTTACTTGTTTCTTCAATGCGTTGCATAAAAATAAACTCTTTAGAGTCTTGAGGTAAACTTTTGCTTATTAAAGAGGCATTGCCTAAAATAACAGCCAAAAGATTATTAAAATCATGTGCTATACCACCTGACAACACACCTAAAGACTCCAAATGCTGGGCTTCTAAAGCTTTTTTCTGAATCTCTGAACGTTCAATCTCAGCTTCAACACGCTTTGTCACATCCAAGCTAAAACCAACAAGCCCCTGATAAATATCATCTTCAAACAACGGAACTTTAATCACTTCGCAAACCATCGATGTGCCATCAGCAGCAGCATAAAATTCACTCGACCTATATGTACTCCCACTACTTCTACAAATTTCATCAGACGCTTTACGCGCATTTGCTTCTTCGCTGTCAACCAATGTATAATCATCAGCAGCTTCTAATAATGCTTTTTTATCCACACCAATCATCTCAGCATAAGCATCATTCACAAATTGTAACCTACCATCTTTATCACGCATCCAAATCCCTACAGGTGATGAAGATAAAATAACATCCAACATGCGGTGTTGTTGCCTAATATCCCGAATCATCTGATTTTGTTTGGTAACATCCAAAGCAATGGTTAATGTTACAGGCTCACCATCCACCATAAGCCGCGTACGATTTGCCAACATTTCATGCTGTTTACGCCGACCTTCTGGTGTAATATAGCGTACAGGTACCCCCCAAACACTTTCACCCGTTTGCGTAACATCTTCAGCTTGTGTTAACACACTTTCATGATCCTCAGGATGTAAAAAATCTGTAATAGGTCTGCCCACCACATCATCAAGTCCCTTATTCCCAATCAAACGCAGTGTAAAAGGATTCAGATACTGAATAATACCCTGCTTATAAATCGCAACACCAATAGGAATATGTTTTAACACCTGCCAAAAACGTTGTTCACTTTCAGCAAGCATATGTTGACTATGTTGTAACTTGGCATGCAACTGCCAAAGTTGATACAGAAGAAGAATTATCACGAGCAATAAGATGATAAGTGCAAAACTATCCACAGAATCGCCAATATTTTGACTCAATCCGTCATTTACTTCATCCAGGATTTGAACTTGCTTATCAAGGTCATTAGCCCTTGATATATAAGGCATTGTAAGCGTAGCCCACAAAAAAGTGAGACTACGAAACAAAGAAAGCTTAAGCCAAATATTAATCATATTAGGTCATAAGCAAGGACGGCTCCAAATCTTTAGGCGTTTCAATCTGCATCATATCACAGATAGTTGCTGCCAAGTTTGCGAGCCCAACGTCCTGCTGTGCTACTTCACTTAACTGGTATTGGCCACCAGCTTTAAACAAAATACATGGTACGGGATTCACCGAATGTTTGGTACAAGGTTCATCACCACTAGCTTTGTGCGTCACCATTTCTTCAGCATTACCATGGTCTGCTGTAATAATGGCATTGCCACCATGTTTTTCTAAGGCATCTACAATTAAACCCACTGCTTTATCCACAGCTTCAACTGCTCGAATAGCAGGTTCTAATTTACCGCAGTGTCCTACCATATCAGCATTGGCAAAGTTGATAAGTCCAAAGCCATACTCACCTGTTTCAATAAGCTCCACAGCCTTAGCTGCAATTTCAGGTGCTTTCATTTCTGGTTTATCAGCAAAGGACACTCCTTTATCCGAATCAATCAAAATATAATCTTCTAAGGTATCATCCAATGGTTTGCGATAACCACCATTAAAAAAGAAAGTTACATGCGGGAATTTTTGCGTTTCAGTAAGGCGAAACTGTTTAATTTTTTTATCCACCAAATATCTACCCAATGGATAATCAACTTGGGTAGGTCCCATCAATTGCAATTCAGGCATATTTCTATCTTCATCAAACACCATCATACCTGCATATAGCACATCGGGCACTTTAACTCGGTCAAAACCTTTAAAATCTTCCATTTCAAAAGCTTCCGTGATTTCGATAGCTCTATCGCCACGGAAATTCATCATCAACACAGCATCGCCATTTTCAATCACAGCCTTAGGTTTTCTCAAGTCATCATCAATAATAATGAAACAATCCATATCTTGATCAATGAGGTTGGGGTTGGTTGCACGTAATGCTGTAATACCTTCAATAACAGAGCCAAATTCATGCTCTGCTTCACCCAATACCATAGCATCCCAACCACGTTTAATTTTACTCCAATCTTGGTCTCTATCCATAATTGCATGTTCACGACCCGATGCAGAAGCAAAGGCATAGTCCCTATCACCTTTGGCATTAATCTCTGCAAACAAATCTTCTAACTGCAACACATAATCTTGCGCAGATTGGATGCCCACATCACGCCCATCCAATGATGCATGCACATATAAACGCTCTACACCCTGCTTATCCGCATAAGTAATCACTGCTTTAAAGTGGTCGATATGCGAATGGATATTACCATCCGACAATAAGCCTAGCAGATGAATCGCTCCACCTTCTTGACCCACGGCAATCACTTTTGCCAAAGCTTCAGAATCATAAAAAGAACCATCCGCAATAGCATTGTTAATCCGCGTTGGACCCTGATCGAGAATTTTTCCAGCACCCATGGTTAAATGCCCTACTTCTGAACCTCCCATGTCTTTCATGGATGGTAAACCAACAAACTTACCATGCGTATTGATTTCAGTATAAGCGCATGTGCTTTTGAGGCGGTCAAAATTGGGCGTATTCGCCAAAGCAATGGCATCATCATCGCGCCCAGAGCCTACGCCCCAACCATCCATAATAATCAATAATGTTGTGTTGTATGTATCTGTCATAAGTCTAATTCATCCCAAATATCATCAATATGTTGTTTCACTTCATCTGTCATTTTTATGGTTCGACCCCACTCGCGGTCGGTTTCACCTTGCCATTTATTCGTGGCATCAATCCCTACCTTTGAGCCTAAGCCAGCAACGGGTGAGGCAAAATCCAAATAATCAATTGGCGTATGCTCTGCCATGGTAAAGTCACGTACTGGGTCGCAACGCGTGGTAATTGCCCAAATCACTTCTTTCCAATCACGACAATCAATATCTTCATCCACCACCACAATAAACTTGGTGTACATAAATTGCCTTAAATACGACCACACACCAAACATCACTCGCTTAGCATGCCCTGCATACTGCTTTTTAATCGACACCACAGCCATGCGATATGAACAACCTTCCATGGGCAGATAAAAATCAACAATTTCAGGAAATTGCTTTTGCAAAATCGGTACAAACACTTCATTAAATGCCAAACCAAGCACCGCAGGCTCATCAGGCGGTTTACCCGTATGCGTAGAATGATAAACTGCATCTTTTCGCATACTTATTTTCTCTACAGTAAACACAGGAAACATCTCGGTTTCATTGTAATAACCCGTGTGGTCGCCATAAGGACCTTCTTCAGCATATTCATCAAAGGAAATAAAACCTTCCAGCACAATTTCTGCCGAGGTTGGTACTTGTAAATCGACCACCGAGCAAGGGGTTAAACGTGTTTTTTCATTGCGTAATAAGCCTGCAAATTGGTATTCAGAAAGTGTGTCTGGAATAGGTGTTACAGCAGCTAAAATAGTCGCAGGGTCTGCACCAATCACTACAGCACAAGGAAACGGCTCGCGCTTTTCTGTTTTGCTGGCTTCTTGGTGGTCAATCGCACCACCCCGGTGCTTAAGCCAGCGCATAATCAATTTGTTTTTTGCAATTTTTTGTTGCCTATAAATGCCTAGGTTTTGCCTTTCTTTATGAGGGCCTTTGGTAACCACCAAGCCCCAAGTAATCAAGGGTGCAGCATCTTCTGGCCAACAGGTTTGAATAGGCAGTTTATCAAGGTCAACCGCATCACCTTCCATCACCACTTCCTGCCAAGGTGCTTTACTGACAATTTTCGGCGACATATGCAAAACTTTCTTAAACACAGGAAGTTTTTCCCATGCATCTTTCATACCTTTGGGCGGCTCAGGCTCTTTTAAGAAAGCCAGCAACTCACCAATTTCACGCAATTCACTTGCCGATTCTCGACCCATGCCCAAAGCAATGCGTGAATCTTTGCCAAACAAGTTGGTCAACACTGGCATGTTATAATCTTTCACGTTTTCAAACAACAACGCAGGACCACCCGATTCTAAAACTCGCTGTGAAATCTCCGTTATTTCCAACTCTGTGCTAACTTCTGTTTGAATACGTTTAAGCTCACCACGCTTTTCCAAGTCGGTAATAAAATCACGTATATCCTTATAACTCATGAAGTATTATGCTTCGATTTCAAAAATGGTATCGAGTTTTGCCAGCTCAAACACATCACGCACTGTTTCACTCAAACCAGAGAGTACAAAGCGACCACCCGATGCTTTACTCCATTGCAAGCCTTCCACCAAGGTTGCAATACCTGATGAGTCCATGAATTTCACATCATGTAATACCACGCGAATCATTTCCACATCCTTAGCAAATAGCGGCTGCAAAGCATTGCGCAATTCAGGTGATGTTTGAATGGTAACATCTCCTTTGACGGTAATCGTTGCGGCTTTCCCTGCATGTTCTGTTTCAATATGAAGGCTCATGTTTTTTCATCCTCTTCTTTCAAATTAAATACCAACCGCCATTGGTTGCCATCTTCAAGCGGGGTGTGCTCAAAAGTTTCGGTAATGGCATAAATCAAATGCATGCCTAAACCACCTGCAACCGGATGCTCTTTGAGTGTTGCAGGGTCAACACCTTTACAAGCAGAAATATCTTCAATGGTTGGTGCGTAATCACGCAGTTTTATTTCTAAAAGGCAAGGCTTTCCTTCATGCCCAGTCCACTTTGCTGAACAATCAATATCCCCACCCTGATTGGCATAACCATGTGCATGAATATTGGCAAACAATTCATCCAGTGCCAAAGCGATACGGTTAATTTGAATCGCATTCAAACAAACTCCTTCGCAAGCTTGATCTGCCAAATGCTGCAAGGCTTGAAGCCCCTCTTTACACCCCGACAAATGCAGATGAAATTTTGATTTTTTAATATTCAGTGTATCACCCCTAAAAATTCATTAAGCAAGCCTAGCACCTATTATCTAAGATGTTAAAATATAATCTACAATTTCATCTTCTGGCACATCAACTTCAGAAACTGACAAGCCAGACATCGAATGCCCTGCCTTATTCACCGACCTTGCATCCCCACTGTTCAATGGATGCCACTGAGGCAAAGGTTTACCTTCAAATGTTAAGCGGTAGGCACATGTTTGGGGCAACCACAACATTTCAGCATCCGTAAGTTTACGAATATCCAAGCATTCAGGTACTTGCAAAAACCGTTGTTCATATTGTGTACAACGGCATGTACTGGATTCAAAAAGTTTACAGGCGACATTCGTTCTTAGAATCTCACCTGTATCTTCATCTTCAAACTTGTGCATGCAACACTTGCCACAGCCATCACACAAAGCTTCCCAGTCCGCCTCGTTGATATGCTTATGCCAAGTGGCTTGCTCCGACATGACTATTTAGCCGCGTGCTGTAACTTCCAACAAATGATAGCCAAATTGGGTTTTTACAGGACCTTCCAAGCTTCCCACATCCGCAGAAAACACCACTTTATCAAATTCTGGAACCATTTGACCAGGACCAAACTCACCCAAGTCCCCACCTTGTGCTTTGGAAGGGCATGATGAATATTTCTTTGCTGCTTCAGCAAAATCCAAACCTGCTTCAATTTCTTCTTTGATTCTCAAACATTCTTCTTCTGTACTAACCAAAAGGTGACGTGCTGCTGCTCTTGCCATGATAAACTCCTCTTTACCAAATTGATTATGAATGGTCGCACAATACTTGTTTTTAATAAAGCTGACTACAGCCTGTTTTGCTTGAACCACAATACTAACCACAGAGTACGCAGAGGACACAGAGAAGAATAAACCACGAAGAGCACGAAGAAATAAAATTGTAGATTCATACTTATACAAACTCACATATTCCCCTGTTATAGCTGCGCCGAGCCAAAGGTGGAAGAAGGGATAAAAGCAAAACTCGCTTTGTTTTGCGCCTGGTTTCCAGCTTTGACGAGGGTACACGCAGATATTTAAGAGCACTTTCTTTGCTTCATTTCTTTGGTGGTAAAGAAATGACGAAAAAACCAATCGCAGAGCACGCCACGGTCGAAATAACAAACCTTTGAAGCACTTAAACTATGCTTTATGCTCGCTGCATGTTTCCCATCAAGGCTAGCTCAAACAAACAACCTATCATCATTGTCGGCAACGGTTTGGCAGGCAGCTTATTGGCATGGAGCTTATTACAGCAAGGTAAAAAGGTACATATTTATGCCGACAATCAACCTTCCGCATCACGCGTTGCCGCAGGACTTATCAACCCTGTCACTGGACAACGCTTTGTTTTGGCAGAACACACGCCTGAAATGCTTGTCTTTGCTAAAAAGTTTTACCAAAATATTGAAAAGAAGCTTGGCATGCAATGTTTCCATGAAAAAACGATGTTTCGCCTATTTTCTTCGCAAAAAGAACGTGTAAATTGCGAAAAACGCCTAAAAAATAAGAAATATGGCGTATTCTTAGACAAACAATCGCCACCTCAACAGCTTCACGCTGAACATGGAGGCATCACACAGCATCACACAGCTTGGCTAGACACCAATATTCTCTTAGATGCTTTGTCTCAATATTTTGAAGAAAACAACATGATAACTTACCGCAAATTTGAGACCCCAAACACGCAACAAACTATCATCTATTGCGAAGGTTATCGTATGATACATAACCCACTGTTTTCACAGCTCCCGCTACAACCTGCACATGGTGAAATTATCACTTGCAAAACAAGCAAAAACTTACCTAATACCATGATTAACAAAGGAAAATGGTTATTACCTATCGATAAAAATACCTGCAAGGTTGGTGCAACATTTGATACAGCAATAACAACCCCCACCCTACTCGAAACATCCAAGCAACAACTGTTAGCATTTGCAGAAGATGTTTTTCATGAACCCTACAACTTTAAAGTTACCCAACATCAAGCAGGTATTCGCCCCACCACCTTGGATAAACAACCCTTTATTGGCTTTCACCCAAAATACAAAAACATCGCCATATTTAATGGTTTTGGCTCTAGAGGCAGCTTGCTCATCCCTTGGTACAGCCAATCATTTAGCCAAACATTGACAAATAACACTCCCATACCTATCGAAGCTTCAATTAATCGTTTCAAAAAACTAGTGTGGTGATATATATCACCTTTAAAAAGCATCATGATATATATAGTGCAGTACACTTGACAACAGGAGATAGATATTGGGGACTCGTACGCTGACAGGACGTCAAAAAAGCTCACTTCGCAAGCTTAAAGAGCTCTGTGCAATGCATCCTAATGACCCTATTTTTCACATCCGCCTTGCAAAGCAACTACTACAAACTGGGCATGAGATTCGTGCCATCCTTGAAGCACGCAAAGCATACCATTTACTCTCTCACGAAAACCCCGTTGATGCAGAAGCTCTAGTTGAGCAATATGGGGAAGATGTAAAATCTAAGCCAACGCAACCTTTTGTAGGTACAGACTACAGCCTTCTTGGCAAGAGCTTTGGCATGGTAAAACTTAAACTGCGTACCGTACATTTACGCCAAAGTACTATTCTATTTCGCAAAGGCGATACTGCAGATTATATTTACCTTGTACTGGAGGGTGAACTCGCAGTTAGCAATGACAACCAAGGGGTTCTATCATTGCTAAACCATTTACACCCTGGAGATTTATTGGGAGAAGGAGCCCTAATTGAAGGCGCTGTTCGTAATGCAACTGTTGTTGCTACTGAAAACACATCCCTCTTGCGCATAACAGCCAAAGAGCTCAAACAGGCATTCTTAAAGCACCCCGACTTACACATGCAGTTTTCTAAAGAGTCTTTGCTGAGAAGGCGTGTTGCCGACCTAACCATGTCTCCTATTTTCTCCTGCTTACCCACCGACCTCCGCTTTATGCTCGCTAAACGTGCATGGAACACAACATACCCTGCTAACCACACGATTAAACCTGAACATAAATACATGGGGCATGTAGAACTCATTCTGCAAGGTGAAGTTCATCTATATGAAGACAAAAATTACTCTGGACGCATTCAAAAAGGAGACATACTTGGTCTGCACAAAATTATGGACGGTAAAGCATCACGGCTTCGTTTTACAGCAAAAACGGAGTGTAGTGTCATCTGTATGGACTTCATGGTTATTGAAGATTTAATGGGAGTATCCAGTCGTTTCCAAGAGCGAATTCGTGATGCAGCAGCAGGTTTTTCTGCGCAAGTATCACGCACCATGAGCTTGCTCGAAGAATAAATGCAACTCACAAGCATGGCACAAGCATGGTTGAGTGCTCATATTCAAGCTGGTGATACTGTTATCGATGCAACTCTTGGCAATGGCTTTGATGCATTGTATTTAGCTCAATCTATAGGGAAAACAGGAACACTCTATGGTTTTGATGTCCAACAAGAAGCAATACATAGCACCACTCAACGACTACAAGATGAACCATGCGAACAGGTATTTTTTCTACACGGTCATGAACACATGATGGCACATATACCACAAGACAAACATGGTCATATTCAAGCCATCATGTTTAATCTCGGCTGGCTACCCAACAGTGATAAAAGTGTTATCACACATGCAGACACTACCATTCTTGCCCTAAAACAAAGCTTACAACTACTCGCACCAAGCGGACGTATAAGCATCATGCTTTACCCTGGACATCACGGTGGCGATTTAGAAGCAGCCCAAGTAACCGATTGGCTACAAACCAAACATTTGCACGACATTAGCTTTAAGCTCGAACAAATTCGTGTGCCACAGCGTCCTAAAGCACCAATTTTACTTCAAATTCAGAAAGAAAACATCTAAGCTTTAATCCATACTTGAATAAAAGGAAGGTTTTTATGCGTTTTTTTCAATATTTTTACCTTGGCATTTGTTTATCTTTTGTAGGCTACACTTCTGCCTACGCTCAAAATATACCCGAGCAAACTATTGCTTCTTTTTTTCAATCGCTAAACACACCTGCAACAGGTGCTATCACACAACCAGTACCAACCCGCTCGATCACCCCCATGCTTATGCTTGCCCAACAAAACTGGAAACAGCTAAGCCCTGAGACCCAAGCTTTGGTAAGCCCTTGGCTAATGCGTCCTGATAATGGTGTTAGCAACCCACCACCTGGTGTAAGCTTTTATACTGCCGCGCAGGTTCCAAATCTTTCAACCCTAGCAACCACACATTTCCTATTTCATTACTTGGATGATGCTGTCTATCCCAATGATGCCAACCGAGCCAATGCTGCATTTGTCGCTCAACTTGCTACAGAAGCAGAAAAGGTTTGGACACAAGAAATCACAACCATGGGTTATACTGCCCCACCATCGGATGGTACATTAGGCGGTGATGCTAAATATGATATTTATCTTTTAGATGTTGGTGCTGTTGGCATTTATGGTTATGTAACAGGCGACCCACAAACCCTGACAGGTACACCATACCCAAACACTATTTATACCCATATGGTCTTAGATAATGACTTTGCAAGCCAACAATTTGGTTACCCTAATACACTGACCCCAGCACAAGTTACACTGGCTCATGAATTCTTTCATAGTATCCAAAGTGGATACGACAACCAAGAATTCCCTGCCACATTAGAGTCTTTAAGCACATGGATGGAAGATAAGGTTTACCCAGCTATCAAAGATAACCTGCAGTATATCGGGGAGGTCTATACAGATAGTGATGGGAACAGCCAGTTTTCATCTGGTGAAAATTTTATTGATAGAAATGGTAATGGCTTGCGTGAATCAGGCAGCCAAGATTACCCCGAACTCCCCCTTGATTCCTTTGGGCTTACCCAGTCAGGATTAGAACAATATGGGCGCTTTCTATGGATACGCTATTTATCCGATAAACATGGTGATACACTCATCAGAAACATACTTACAGCCATGGGGCAAACAGCAGGAAACAATACTTACGCAGCCATGGATGCATCACTACAAAATATAGGCTCCTCACTTGCAACTGCATTCCATGAGTTTGGCATATGGAACATCGACACTAGCCAATACCAAAATGGTGCTGATTATCCTATGGCATGGGGAGATAACCTTTTTAAAAACGGTGCTAATATTAGTAGTAATGCTTCTGTTGCTCTACAACCTTTTTCAGGTAATCAAAAACATTTATCTACAGTATATGAGTTAATTCAAAACCCTGTAGGCACTTATACATTTACCACAACAGGTACGGCAAAGCTTAGTGTACTTAACCAAAATGTAGCTGGTGGAACTTATACGATTACCGCAATACCTTTAAATGCAGGGCAAGGTGTATGGACCGCCCCAGCTGGATTATCTAAGGCAACCTTTGTTATCTCAAATACCTCAGCAATTGATGATAGTATGACATGGCAGTTAACCGATGGTGTAACCCCTGCATTACCTGTGCTTAGCAACAGTAATATAAACGTACTCTCTACACCCAATAGTAATGGTGGCAGTAGTGGTGGGTGTTTAACTACTGCAAATCATACATACGCATTATGGATATGGCTCTTATTGCTACCAACCTTGCTACTCACCAAGCAAAAAAGCATCGACAAAACACATACTCTTACGACTAAGGATCAATAAATGCCAGACAAGAGCAATATGCCTGAGCAAGGTCAAAAGATTCGCTATGGCAAATTGATTCGTCATATTTCCTTACGTCAAAATATCATTAGCTTTAATGATTTTGCTAAGAAACAACAGGCATTTAAAAAAAGTACAAACAAACAAAACTGTGTGTCCTTACGTGGTATTGATATATACCGTCTGCTCGCGCCCTACATTAGCAGCCGTTTCCTTGAACAAGCCAAAGCTGTGATTCCTCTCGCCATGTATTTGGTTCTTTTTCAAATTCTCGTGCTTAATCAAAGCGTAAGCGCACCAGTGATGATTGCCTCAGGCTTGCTCGCTGTCATCATCGGTTTGATGCTCTTTATGGAGGGTTTAAGTAAAGGGTTGATGCCTTTTGGTGAAGTCATAGGACAAAACTTACCTGCCAAAGTTTCATTGCCTATCGTACTAATGATTGCCTTCATGCTTGGCATAGGTGTGACATTTGCTGAACCAGCTATTGGTGCGCTGCAAGCTGCGGGCAGCATTCTTAAAGTACAAAATGCACCTTACCTATATACCATGCTTAATGAGTGGAGCGGCACATTGGTGCTGATTGTCGGTTTGGGTGTTGGTTTTGCCGTTGTGCTGGGTACATTACGTCTATTATACGGCTGGAGTCTCAAACCATTTATTTATGGCTCATTAACCCCTGCCTTATTACTCACCCTATGGTTGATGCAAGATGATGAGTTAGCAAAAGTTTTAGGGTTAGCTTGGGATTGTGGCGCTGTCACCACTGGTCCTGTTACCGTACCCTTGGTCTTAGCCCTTGGTATTGGTATTTCTTCGACGGCTGGTCGTGGTAGTAGCGCATTATCTGGCTTTGGCATTGTTACTCTTGCATCTTTATTTCCCATTATTGGTGTTATGCTGCTCACCATTTTTGTCGCTTCAACCACTACCCCCGAAGCTATTATTGACGCTGCACTACATAGCACACACCTAGCATCAAAAACTGTGCCTGCTTGGTACCAAACAAGCCCTAGCACAGAAATTTTATCAGGGTTACAGGCTATCGTACCACTGGTTGTCTTTTTAATGTTGGTTTTACGCCTAGTATTACGAGAAAAACTGCCTACACCAGGTATTATCGTGTATGGCATCATCTTATGCGTACTGGGTATGATTATTTTTAACATTGGGCTTCGCTTTGGTTTATCACTACTCGGAGAGCAAGCTGGAGCACTCTTATCATCTGCATTTGCAGTGATTGAAAGCGTAAAAGAATCACCCATTTATTCATGGACAGTTGGTTTCACCATCGCTTTAGCCTTTGCTTGGATGCTTGGTTTTGGTGCAACTGTGGCTGAACCCGCACTCAACGCACTGGGTAATACAGTAGAAACTTTAACCAATGGTGCCTTTGAAAAGAAACTACTCATTTACGCGGTAGCCTTTGGCGTGGCATGTGGCATTGCGCTTGGTGTTGTAAAAATTGTTTTGGGGTTCCCTCTATCATGGTTTTTAATCCCTTTATATAGTTTAGCCTTGGTACTCACTTGGTTTTCAACAGAAGAGTTTGTTAATGTCGCTTGGGACAGTGCAGGTGTCACCACAGGTCCTGTCACCGTGCCATTGGTTCTAGCCATGGGTTTAGGCTTGGGCAATGCCGTGGATGCTATTGAAGGTTTTGGTATTTTATCCCTTGCATCCATTGGCCCTATTTTGACTGTGCTAATCACTGGTTTATGGGTACAGTATCAAATTTATAGAAAACACCTTAAAAATGAACGCCAAATTGAAGGAGACCTAGCATGAGTATTAAACATATCAATGTGTTAACTGATGTATTCCTTATCACTTGTATTGTGCAACGTGGTCGAGCCAAGGCAGTGCTTAAAGCTGCCCAAGATGCTGGCGCACAAGGTGC
>JALWRX010000089.1:0-28917 GCA_027080505.1 Ghiorsea sp. | reverse complement strand
GTATTATTGCTTGCCATGCAAGCCATCATTCGTTTGACCAGCAACCCTGTGCTAACAACTGTCTCTCCTTGGTTATCTATAGTTGCACCTATTATTTTCACCATCACTTTTACCATCGCTGCATTCTGGATTCATCGACCCATTCGCCGTGCATTAAAAACACATAAACACTTAGCACTTGAACAAGCTATGGCGAGTTTACCTATGCGTGCTATCAAAGCTTTTGGTTTGGCATCTTTAATTTATATTATCTATTTACTCGCTGTTATTTCTATTTCATCCTCATTTTCTGAGCAACCACTTACACCACGTATGATGGTTGCTCTGTACTTAAGCATCACGTTTGGCTTGGGCATACTCACCCCCACCATTGCCGTGGCATTAACCATGGCATGGATGGCAAAGGCACGTAAAAAGTTATCCAACCAAAACCTTTTTATTGGTAACCTTGAACATTTTTCTACCTACCCTTGGCTTATTCGCTCATCCAACCGACCTTGGCTTATTTTTGCCATTACCAGTTTAATTCCAGTAAGTATCTTGGGGATATTTACTTGGTTGATGTTAGGCACAACCGATGAAACCGAACAACACTTCATTTTGATGCAAGCCATTGTTCTTTTTTGTCATTTGATTCTTGGTGGTACAGCCTTGGTTTGGGTCACCAGCCGCACCATACACCGTATCACACGTGAGCTGGTATCAGGGCTTAACTTCTTGCGCCAAGGCAAATTTGATGGGCATGTTGCCATTATGATGGATGATGACATGGGTGACTTGGCGCGTGGCCTCAACACTGCGCTTGCTGGTCTTAAAGAACGAGATACACTCAAGGATGCCCTCGCCATTGCCAGTGATATTCAAAAAGGGTTAATGCCCCGTGGTGAACCTGATATAACAGGTTATACTGTCTCTGGTTTCCAAGAAAGTTGTTATGCCGTGGGTGGCGATTATTATGATTATATCAAACGTGAGAACGGCAATATATGGTTGGTTATTGCAGATGTTGCAGGTAAAGGTTACCCCGCCGCATTAACCGTTGCGAATCTGCAAGCTATGTTACATGCACTTGCCAATGGCGAAAACATCTCACTCTTTGATGCCGTAAAATACGCCAATCAATCATTATTCCAGTCCTTGCAAGGTGGTCGTTTTGTCACCCTATTTATTGCAGAACTCAACCCACAAACCCATACTTTAGAGTGGCTCAATGCAGGGCACATACCACCATTGGTATGGCAGAAAGATCATATCATACGGCTTGAAGCAACCACACCTCCTTTGGGCATGTTGGAAGACCTTCCTCTACGCACTGAAACATTGGACTTTATGCAGAGTAATGTGCTTTTCGCCTGCACAGATGGCATTACTGAGGCTAAAAACAAAGCATCTGACATGTTTAATGACCACCGCGTTGAAACATGGTTTACTGAACGCCATGACCTAGACCCATCCGTATTACCCACATCATTATTGGCACGTTTAGAAGAAGAAGGCTTCACTACCCATGATGATGATATTACCATGTTATGTTTAAAACGGAGAGACGCATGACCACATCCAACAATAAATCCACCCGAATCGAATCCGACTCTATGGGTGAAATGCAAGTACCATCTTCTGCGATGTATGGTGCAAGCACTGCGCGTGCTGTAGAAAACTTTCCTGTTTCCAACCTACGATTTCCACGTGTATTCATCAAAGCATTGGGGCAAATCAAGGTCGCAGCAGCAATTGTAAACACTAAACTTGGTAAGCTTGATACCAAGCAAGCAGAACTTATCCAACAAGCAGCATTAGAAGTTGCACAGGGCAAATGGGATGCACATTTTGTGCTCGATATTTTCCAAACAGGCTCGGGTACATCCACCAACATGAATGCCAACGAAGTGATTGCCCACCGCTGCGCACAGATTAATTCAGACTTAAATATTCACCCCAACGACCACATCAATATGGGGCAATCTTCCAATGATGTTATTCCTACAGCAATGCATCTTGCAGCAGCCGATGTATTGGTGCATAAGTTGATACCCGCTTTACAACATTTGCATGCTGCCCTACAAGCTCAAGCGACTCAGAATAAAGATGTGGTTAAAATTGGACGCACCCATTTGATGGATGCAACTCCCATCACTTTAGGGCAAGAAATATCGGCTTGGGCAAGGCAAATCGAGCTTGGTATAACACGTTTAGAATCTTGCTTACCACGTATTACAGAACTCGCCCAAGGTGGTACTGCTGTAGGCACTGGTTTAAATACCCACCCTGATTTTGGCAAAATGATGGCAGCAACCTTATCCGAAAGTTATGGCATTGATTTTCATGAAGCGGTTAATCATTTTGAGGCTCAAGCCGCTCAAGATGCAACTGTAGAGCTATCTGGCGCACTCAAAACAGTGGCTGTTTCTTTGGTTAAAATCGCCAATGATGTACGTTTATTAAACATGGGACCTAGATGCGGCATTGCAGAAATCAGCGTACCCGCAGTTCAGCCTGGTTCATCAATTATGCCAGGCAAAGTGAACCCTGTAATTGCAGAGTCCATGGCACAAGTTTGTGCACAAGTCATTGGCAATGATGCCGCCATCACCTTTGGTGGCGCATCTGGATTGTTAGACTTGAATGTGATGTTACCCATGATGACGCACAACCTGCTTGAATCCGAAGAAATACTAGCCAATGCTGCCATCATGTTTACAGATAAATGTATTGTTGGTTTAACAGCAAACATTGAGAAATGTGAGCAGCAAATCGAATGGAGCATGAGCATGGTCACGTCCCTTGCCCCCGTCATTGGTTATGACAAAGCATCGGATATTGCAAAAAGAGCAGTTAAAGAAGGTAAAACCGTGCGCCAGTTATGTATTGATGAAAATATACTACCTGTTACGGAATTGGATACACTGCTTGACCCAAGGTCGATGTTACACCCACATATCTAAGTAAGCTCTGAACAGAACCATTTATTTACTTACGCCACTGCAACCATAAACCCAAAACAATCAAGGCAGCAGATGAAAGAAGTGGTGGCGAACTCCAAGCATCCGTCCAAAACACCCCCGCAAGAACGCCGCCCAATAAAACGGCAAGCGTAGGCAATAAATCCAATAAGTTTATACCAGTTTGCCGTTCTGGGAAACGCCTATGTAATTGTGCAAAATGTGCATTGATTTCATTGGGCAACTGCATCCATGCATGTATATAATGTTTGGTATCTTTGAGTAAACGTTGGGTTTTACCTTTAGGTCCCAAATGTTCCATCGCCCAGCTTGAAATGAGTGGTTTTGCAAGTTCCCAAATATTAATTTCAGGGTGTAATTCACGGGTTACGCCTTCAATCACCACCATGCTTTTTTGTAATAACAACAGTTGCGGTTGTGTTTCCATTTGAAAGCGCTCTGTTACAGCAAATAAATAAAACAATAATTCAGCTATCGAGATATCTTTCAAAGGTCTGTTAAAAATGGGTACTGCTATTTCTCTTAATGCATCCTCAAAAGCAGATACATCCGTATCATAGGGCACATAACCTGCCTCAATATGCACTTCAGCCGCACGTTTATAATCTTGTTTCAGAAAGGATAACATCATGTCTGCAAGATAGACCCTGCTTTGCATTTCCAAGCGACCCACAATGCCAAAATCGACCAATAAAATTTCACCTTTATCTGAAACAAAAATATTGCCTGGATGTAAGTCCGCATGAAAATAACCATGCTCAAAAACCATGTGAAAAAACATATTTTGTAAGTTCTTGCAAAGGATTAGAGGGTCATGTCCTGCTGCAATCAGTTTATCTCGCTCATCAATAGGCGTGCCATGAATACGCTCAGTAACCAATACGCCTTGATTGGTAAAATCCCAAAAGACTTGCGGCACACCTACACCTTCAATATCTGCCAGTTGATCAGCAAAACGACTGGCATGTGCACCCTCTGAGCGTAAGTTTAACTCACCCAAAATCGTTACACCAAACTCTTCAACAACCTGAGGTGCTTTTAGGCGTTCATATTCAGGAAAATAGCGGTCAAATAAATTCGCTAACATACGTAAAATCGACAAGTCTGCTTCAATCATACGATCAATATGTGGACGACGAATTTTCACTGCAACATCTTGTCCATCATGCAATGTCGCAAAATGGACTTGTGCAATAGATGCCGCTGCTACAGGTTGCTCATCAAAGCTAGCAAACACACCATCTTCGCCAATCGCCTCACGTTTATATGCTTTATTCAACAGGCAGTGAATCACATCAAACGGTTCAGGTGGCACATTATCTTGCAGCTTTTTTAACTCCATAGCTACATCCAAAGGCAGCAAATCCACCCTTGTTGATAACATCTGTCCAAACTTAATAAAACTAGGGCCAAGACGCTCCAAGGCTAAACGAATCTGCACACCCAATTCTTTGGGTTTATACTCAGAACTAAATAGGCTGATAAACCAAATATAAGGGCTAAAAAGTCGTAATCTAACGGCAATCGCCGCCAAACCATGTGTGGCTAAAACATGAATAATATACAGTAGCCGAATATTGCGACGCAGCCCTTTAAATCTCATACCTTCTCTTGTTGAGCTTGTTGTATCGTATGTTCCAACTTATCCAATTGCCGCTGCAATTTATTTACTTTTCTGGAAACCGATTCAACACCAGCTTGCCAAAGCTGCAAATTTTCTGCAGATGGTGTATCCATACTACGTAATGCATGATCAATAAACTTGGTTGATTGTTCACGTAATTTTTTCTCAGTATCAATCAAGCTATAGGCAGCTTTAGCAACTTTTCGACCAAAGAAATCACCAAAAGCACGTCTAAGCTCCAACTCCCAATCCAAATCCAGTTCATGCAACAAGTTTTGAAATAACAGCATAGCTTGTGAGTCACCAGATAATTTTAATACTTTTTGCATCACCAACGCATCAGGGTCTTCCTTAGCAAAACTAAGTCGTGCAAAACCTGTAACCGTAGATTCAATTTTCACATCTGGTCGTTGCTCTGAAGATGGATGCACCCACACTGAACCAGCTTTAAAACCAATAAATAATACCGCACCTGTATCTTGAATAAACACACGAAAAACTTTGCCTTCTAAATCATCCAAAATTGAAGCCAATTGCTGATTATCTTTAAAGAACACCTGTAATACAGAGCTTAGAACGACGCATTGCACAGGTACAGGTATCAGCTTTAAAGGTAAAAACATCACACTCATACTTTATAACCCCTATGCATGGCAACGACACCACCCGTCATATTGTCATATCGCACCAAAGAGAATCCTGCTTGTTGAATCCATTTTTCAAAACGCTTCTGGTCTGGAAAACGGCGAATAGATTCAACAAGATATTGGTATGAGTCTCTATCTCCCGTAATCATTTCACCCATAGCAGGAATCACATTAAATGAGTAAGTATCATAAAGTACATCAAGCATAGGTAAGACTGGTTTAGAAAATTCCAAACACATAAACTGGCCACCTGGTTTGAGTACACGGTAAAATTCAGCAAGACCAGCTGGTACATCCACAAAGTTACGAATACCAAAAGCAATGGTGACCAAGTCAAAACTATTATCCGCAAATGGAAGCTTGGTTCCATCTGATTGAATACAATCAGCAGTACCAGGCAGCAAACCTTTATCTAGCGTGCGTCTCGCACCTTCTTTGAGCATCGGACCATTCAAATCTGTTAATACGACACTTGCTTGGCGATTCACCTTATTTAACAAACCAATGGCGATATCACCTGAACCCGCAGCTACATCCAAAGCCCTACCACCTTTAGGCAACACTGCCTTAGCAATAAAGCTACGTTTCCACAAGCGGTGCATACCACCACTCATCACATCATTCATAATATCATATTTATACGCAACGGAAGAAAATACTTCCATGACTTTGCCTGCTTTTTCATCTGTAGAGACAGTTTCAAAGCCAAAATGCGTTTGTTCTGTTAAGGATTGTTCATTCATGGGGCAAGCGTAACAGCGAAGTTACTTATTGTTGACTATTAAATTGATAGCGAACAGGAACTCAAAAAGTTTAAGAGGTTTGAGGTACAGAAGAAGCGGATACTTCGGCTTGTTGCGTTGTTTTATCTTCAAGCTCTTCAATGACCCATGCTGTTTCATCGGCAAGCAAGGCTTTTACAACTTTGCAATTCATCGCATGTCCACTACGCACACCTTCAAAAGCACCAACAATAGGGTAACCTGCTAAAAATAAATCGCCGACTGTATCCAATACTTTATGGCGCGCACATTCATCCACATAACGTAAGCCACCTTCATTGAGTACACCGTATTTATCCAAAACAACAGCATTATCCATAGACCCACCAAGCGCAAGCCCAGCCTTTTGTAAAGCCTCAACCTCATGAATAAAACCAAATGTACGCGCCCTACTTACTTCACGAGCATAACCTTGTCTTGAAAAATCAAAACTTACTTTGCAGTCCGACAGTAAAGGGTGGTCATAATCCAAATGGTAGGCAACACGAAAACCTGATGCAGGGTATAAAGCACAAGATTTATCATCCTCTTCAATGCTCACACGTTTCTTGATTCGCAATACTTTTTTTGCTTTATCTTGCTCAACAATACCAGCACACTGAATCAGAAAAATAAAAGGCGAGGCAGAGCCATCCATCACAGGAACTTCCGCACCACTAACCTCAATACGAGCATTATCAATACCTAAACCAGCCAATGCAGACATAATATGTTCTACAGTAGCAATCGTAGCTTCACCACGACCAATCGTGGTACATAAACGCGTATCCACAACCGAATCAACATGCCCTTTGATTTCAACACCCAAATCTGAACGCACAAACACAATACCTGTGTCCACATCAGCAGGATTCAATACAAGCTCAATTTTTTTGCCTGAATGTAAACCAATACCACTGCAGCGAATCGGGTGGTCAAGTGTGCGTTGTTTTACCACGATAAACTCCTTTGGTATGTGAAATCAAGCAACTCTAAAAAAAGAGCATACTTATTTCGCATAATATAGCCAAAAAGAAAGAAAAAGAAAGTTTTTACCCTGCTTAGCTATAAAGACTGCTAATCGAACGCGCATCATATATACGCATAATCGCTTCACCCATAAGTGAACCAATAGACAGCACACGCACTTTACCTGTGTCCAAAATCGCCTGAGGCTGTGCAATACTATCTGTAATCACAAGCTCATGCATAGCCGATGCTGAGATACGCTCAGCAGCTGGTCCTGACAGTACGCCATGTGTTGCATAAGCAGTCACCTTAGTTGCACCACGCTCCATTAATGCATCTGCTGCACCACAAATTGTGCCTGCTGTATCCACAATGTCATCCACAAGTATGCAATGTTTACCTTCAACATCACCAATAATATTCATCACTTTCGCCACATTGGGTGCTGGGCGGCGTTTATCAACAATAGCAATATCAACATGCAAACTTTTCGCCAAAGCCCTTGCTCTCACCACACCACCCACATCTGGAGAAACAACAATAACGTCATCTTCATCTGTAGAATTATCGCGAATATCCTTGGCAAACAATGGTGCTGCAAAAATATTGTCCACAGGGATATTAAAGAAACCTTGAATTTGCGTAGCATGTAAATCCATGGTTAAGACTCGGGTCACGCCAGCAGTGGTTAACATATCTGCAACCAACTTAGCTGAAATCGGCGTGCGGCCCGCACTTTTCCTATCTTGCCTTGCATAACCAAAATACGGAATCACCGCACAAATTTGTCGAGCTGATGCACGCTTAGCTGCGTCAATCGCAATCAGAAGTTCCATCAAATTATCATTGGCAGGCACTGACGTACTTTGTAAGAAGAAAACATCCAAACCACGAATCGTTTCTTGATATTGGAGGAAAATTTCACCATCAGAAAAGCTTTGAATATGCATCTCGCCCAGTGGCATACCAATATGCGTACACATATCTGCTGCTAACTTAGGGTTTGAAGTACCTGAAAACAAGCGGAATTTTTTAACATTGCTCATCAGAGAGAGCCTCCGTCTAAACGACACATCAATCAAAAAACGTCAGTAATAAAATGGCTGGGGCGGCAGGATTCGAACCTGCGCATGACGGGATCAAAACCCGCTGCCTTACCGCTTGGCTACGCCCCAATTTTACATGCTAACAATGGATGTTCAGGTAAAAAATGACCCGTATGAATCCATGTAGCCAGCTTATGTTTTTGCAAATATTTTGCAAGCTCACAAGCTTGTTTGGATGAATGACAAACCGCTACACAAGCTGATCCACTTCCACTCATCCATGCCCGTTCCGACTTCTCTTTCATGGTTGTTAACATCGCCAACAACGGTGAACACAAAGTAGCTGCACTCTTTTCTAAGTCGTTATAACCTAAATCAAAACTTACAGCACCTGAACGGGCGCGCACTGTAGCGACAGTTTTTTCGTCCGTCAATGCATGAAATTCATTTTGATCAAAGTGGACAAATGCCGCAGCCGTTGAGACTCCTTCACCAGGCCAAGCCAGTACAATATTTTGTTGCGGAACAACACCCTGATAAGCTGTTAACTTCTCACCTATACCATAAGCTTGACTTGCCTTACCAAATAAAAAACACGGGATATCCGCACCAAACTTTACGGAAAAATCAATCAGCTCCTCTGTTGTACAATGAACTTCCCATAATTGATTCGCCACCCACAATGCCGTTGCCGCATCGGACGAACCCCCGCCCAAACCTGCCATAGCTGGCAGCTTCTTATCTATGAATACATCTAACCCTAAGTTAACTTGATGTTCATGTCTAAAGGCTGACAAAACTTGGTGAACCAAATTTCTCTCTCCACTTAGTGTGTCATCACTACAGCGAATATTTAATTCTTCTGACAAAGCAATCGTTAAAGCATCCCCAACATCCACATAAACAAAACTCGTATCTAAAGTATGGTAACCATGATTTGTTACACCTGTAACAGCCAGATGTAAATTCACTTTGGCTGGGGCAGGATATGTCTTACTCATGAAAAATAACCACCGCACGTCGCCCATGTTTCATGTCGGTAATCTCAACGCGCCGTTGTCCACCAAGCCACTTTATTTTTAATGACACGGTATCCCAAATACCTTGCCAAACACCATTGCCCTTCGCCTTCATGCTTGGCGGCATATTTCTCGCAAACACCTTAGCCAAAGTCCACGGTGGCAGTAAAATACCCATATCTAACAAACTTTCTTTTGGAATGTCTCGCCACTGTTGGGTTTGAGAACTATCTCGCCAACGCATGCTATGCCCTAACCACGCAACATCCACCACTCGTCCTGACAAACCATGTGTCAAACGAAGCTGACCTTTTTCAGACGTACCTTGCCAGTCCACATCGACTTGAAAACGTTTTTCAGGGCTTATCACCAACAAACGCCCAGAAAAAGTTGTAATCGGTTCAAATTTCTGTGGTGCATCGCTATGTTTAACACAACTAGCCATCAGCAACACCAACACAAGTAGTTGTACTCCATACCTCAACATCACATTAACCCGTGACGAATTTTACCTTGTATATCACTGGGGTTATCATGTTTAAGCTGCAAAGCTTTTTGCCAGCGCTGACGTGCCGCATCATGTTGACCAGCCTTCCAAAACATGTCGCCCAAATGTTCCTGCATCACAGCATCATCAGACACCAATTCCACAGCTTTACGTTGCACATCCACAGCCTGTTGATACTTGCCTTGCTTAAAGTATACCCATGCCAAAGAGTCCAAGTAATAACCATCTTTAGGTTTTTGTTGCAGTGCTTTTTCAATCATGCCCAAAGCATCGCCAAGACGAATACCCCGGTCTGCCAAGCTATAACCATAAAAATTGAGTGCTTCGGCATGGTCGGGGTTCTGCTCAAGCAATAAGTTTAAGGTTTCATCCAGATGCTTAAAATCTTTGCCTGCCTCTAAAGCAACTGCGCGATTAAATAACAACACGGGTGAAAACTCCAATGCTAAAGCAGGCTCAGTTTCTTCAAGAAGTTTGGCGTAAGCCTTTTGCTGCAACCTAAGGGTGGACAACATTTCATAAACGGCAATATTTTTTGGATAGTCCTTAACAAGTTTCTGCAGCCTTATTTCCGCAGCTTGAAACTTATCACCCACGATAGCCATACTCGCCAAACGAAGTTGAGCCTCCACATAAAATGTATGATACGATTTTAATTTCTTATACGCCGATGTGGCTTCCTTATCTTGTCCCTGTGCTTCCAGACTCGCCGCCCAGTAAAAATAGGCTGTAGCCTGTGTATCTAAAATACGCTTTTGTGGTGATTGCGGCTCAAACCTTTGTACAGCTTGAGCAAAAGCTTGTGATGCCTTCTTAAACTCAGCCAATTGATAATAAACCTTACCTAAAGACATATATACAGAACCTGCATTTGCCGTCAAAGGAAGCAGGTGTTTAAACATGGTTGCAGCTTCTTTGAGCCGTTCTTGCCTCACATATAAGTTAGCCAACATAGAAAAAGACTGTACGGCATCAGCGCCATGTTTATCGATATATGCTTGAAGTAACTTTTCAGCCTTAACCACATCACCAACCTGCTCAGCAAGCTGGCTGCGCTTTAAAACAACATCTTCATGGTCAGGGTACTTAACTTGCATAGCTTGCAGCTTCTTATCTGCCGCTTTGTAATCTTTTTGCTGCACAAACAATTGAACTTGTGCCTCATATAGCCGCACATCAGGGATAAGTTGAATACCTTCTTTTAGCAGCTGGTGTGCTTGCTTAAACTCGCCTTGCCTTGCATACATGCGCACCAAAAGAAGGCGAACCTGAATATTTTTCGGTTGTGTATTCAATAAATTCTTAAGCAACAACACAGCTTGCTGTTGCTGTCCGTTAAGCATCAATACACGCGCATAAAGCAATTGATAGTCTGACAGCTCTTGAGCTGACAGGTCTTGAATATATTCGGTTGAAATGGATTCCATGACTTGCAATGCTTCAGCAGCTTGATCCGCACGACCTGAATGCAAATACAAGTCAACAAGCTCTACCTTTAAAGAAAAGGTATCAGGGTCTTTTTTAATCAGGGCTTTTAAAAAGCGGGTCGCCAAACCAAACTGACCTTGTTGCATAGCTTGCTGATAAGCCAAATATAAGAAGGTGGCATCCATTCGTTCTAAAGACATGGCAACATGTTGCTTGGGCTGCGCTTGTGTTTTGCCTTTGCTGGCTACACCATCACCCGTATGTTTTACTGTATTTGCGCAACTTGCCAATAACAACAATGCGACCAAGGAAAAAAAACGTTTATTCATGGGCTAACCATGCGGTCTTAACTCTGATGAGGCAACCTCTGAAATTTACCACCCATGCTAACTTCATCAGTCACGACCCAACAATTGACCTCAGCCACCTTTCCATCACACACGCTGACAATAGGGTAAACAAAACCTTCCCACGCATTGGTTAAATCAGTGGGGGATGGTTTGGCAGGGCAATCAGGGTGAGAGTGAAACACACCAATGATTTCTTTGTCACTTCCCCTAAGCTCTGTATCAATGGCTTGATAGCCAGCAGGATCCAACTGAAACCTGTCGGCAGCACGCTCTTCATTAAGGTTCTCAACTTGACGAACATCACTCACCTGCCAACCTTGTGCATCAGCAGTACCAATCAACAAGCCACATATTTCATCTGGATACCCTTGAACCGCAATATCTTGCATCATTTGCATAGCCTCAGGAGCAAACTTACAAAGCAGTTCACTTTCACCATCTTCCACCACTGCCAAATAAGCAGGGCTCAAAAAACGTTCAGGCACTGGAATATCCATTTTACTCACTTACAAAACCTTAGAAAACTGCTTTTGTTCTGTTTTATGACGCAGATGTTCGTCAAACACCATAGCAACATTACGAATCATCAAACGCCCTGCTGGTAAAACACGTAGCCCTGCATCTGACAATTCAAGCAAACCATCAGCTTGCATCTCCTGTAAATCTGCCAAAGCATCTGAAAAGTGTTGATTGAAACTGATACCAAACTCATGTTCAAATGCAAAGAAGTCTATTTTGAAGTCACACATAAGCCGCATAATCACAGCACGCCTCAAGTGGTCTTCTTTGGATAAAGTATAACCACGAAAAACAGCCAAGCCATCATGCTCAATAGCTGACTGATAAGCATCCATCTCTTTTTGGTTTTGAAAAAAGCTACCACCCACATAACCAATGGAAGTCAAACCCAAACCAATCAGATCACAGTCAGCTTGCGTGGAATAGCCCTGGAAATTACGATACAACTTGCCTTGCTGCTGCGCTATCGTCAGCTCATCATCAGGCTTGGCAAAATGATCCATGCCAATGAATACATAACCCGCATCAATGAGTTTATGAATGCTATGCTCTAAAATATTTAATTTTTCTTGCGGGCTAGGCATGGCTGATGCATCAATGCGCCGTTGCGGTATAAACATCTCGGGCAAATGCGCATAATTAAACAGCGCAATCCTATCTGGGCTAAACTCAATGATTTGATTTAATGTGGCATCAAAAGTTTCTACGGTTTGATGCGGCAAGCCGTACATCAAATCGATATTCATGGATTTAAAGCCTTCACGTCGTGCATTATTGAGTACGCTAAGTGTCACTTCTTTGTTTTGAATACGATTCACTGCTTTTTGTACAACAGGGTCAAAGTCTTGCACGCCCATGCTCATGCGATTAAAGCCGACTTCTCTAAGCGTTTTAACCGTTTCAGGCGTGCATTCTCTAGGATCCATTTCAATGCTGTATTCAGCACTATCATCATCTACAAATTGGAAACGTTCACGCAGCTTGCCCATTAAAGCTCTAATTTGTTTATCATTAAGAAACGTTGGTGTACCGCCCCCAAAATGAAGCTGGGTCACAGGGCGTGTTTTGCCCACCAAATCAGCAACAGCATCAATTTCTTTAAATAATAAATCCAAATAAGGCTGCGCTCTATCATATTGTTTGGTCACAATTTTATTGCAGCCACAGTAATAACACACGGTATTACAAAAAGGTATATGTATATACAATGATAGCGGCGCATCATCCGTAGCCACCTTTTGAAGTGTGCTTGCATATACCGATGAACCCACACCATCATGAAACATGGGAGCAGTTGGATACGATGTATATCGCGGCCCTGCTTTATCATGTTTTTTGATAAGTTCTAGGTTAAATAACTCCGAGCCTGTTACTTCTGCCATTGTTTATTCAGCATGCTTGCTTTGAATAAATGCAACAACCGCCTGAATCTCATCCGCCGACAACTTATGCCCAAATTTTGGCATACGTTTTCTACCATTGGTCACGGTTTCAATCAGCATGTCTGTATCCATATTCATGCTAGCCACCGCAGGACCAACTTTCTTTTTATTGATGGCATGACACATTTTACATTTTTTCTTAAAGATTTTTGCTCCATCTGGCATATCCGAGGCCATACCAACTTGAGATGATAGAGCTACCCCTGCAACAAGTGCTAAAGTTTTAAATAAATTACCCATCTTCCTCTCCTTTTCTTTCAGCTTTCAAAAACCACATTTGGTAGCCTGATAACAAAATCTGCACCCAAAGAGATATTCCCATCAGACCGCCTGCAAACACAACAACATAAGCAAAGCTAGGTACAACCTTGGTAATATACCATGCCATAATATCAAGCATAATAGCGACAAATGGAATCACAACAATCACACGTTTCCACAATACTGGCATTTCACAAAGGAGAAAAATTCGCCCAACCAAAAATAAAATAAAACCAATGCCAAACAAATGAATATGCGACACCCGAACCAAGGTTTGAATAGACGCTCCCGTATCCACTGTGGTTAAAGCTTTAACGCTATCATAAGTCTCCAGTGAAGGTACGGGCATACCACTTTCTTGTGAATGACACATAATACAATTTCTATCTAATATGGGTTTTACTTTGGCTTGATAGCCCTCTTCAGAGCTACCATTCTCAATCCAATCCAACACATCTTGTTTCGCTTTTTCTGAAGGAAAGTTTCCTGCCATAGGTCCTACAATTGCTGCACCCAAACGCGTTTGCTCATGTTTACCATAATAAGCAATCATAACATCCTGAACGGACAACCCAGGCTTCCCATCACGCCCTTGGTGCGTGTAATACGTCTGCAAAATTGCAAAAAAATAAGCTATGCCAATCATCAATAAAAACATCGAATCAAGGATTTTTTCACTCATCGAAGCGTCGGAAAAACGACGGTATTGACGCATAGCAACCCCTTTTGCGCAGTAATAATAATTACAATAGGGGTATGTTGCGCTTATTTATTTGCGTTTGCAACCCCCTGTTTCTCAAGCCAAATAAGTGCCGATATTCTATCATTAAAGTCACCTCGCATTTGTGCTTGATATGCAGCATCAAGCAACTTACCTATACCCACAGATGGTTTTAAACCTTGAGACAACAGCAACTTTCCTGTGATAATAGGTGCTGCAGGTGCGCTGGCAACCTGTAACAGCTCGGCACGCTTAAGCCATTCCAACGCAGGTCTTTCTGGAGGCACAGGATGGCGGCCACAAGCATCAGCCTCGGTTAACACTTCCCATAAACGGATATGCATAGGTCGCAAACGATGTGCCAAACAGCGCACAGACTCATCACTCAACAGAGCTTCAAAATGAACAACATGTTCTTTCACCAACGGAGCAACCGCTTTCTTTAACCACTTTGGCGCACCTATGCGATCCAAAAAATCCATACTCGGCTCTATCCCTGCCTCACCATGCTTTGGACATACGACTTTCCCATCATCAAGCACCGCTGTGGTTAAAGGTTTACCCAAGTCATGACACAGTGCTGTAAACAGCAACACAACTTTGTCCTGTCCTTGTAATTCACGCTCTTTAATTAAACGTGCAGCCTCATCCACCACCAATAATGTATGTGTCCATACATCTCCTTCTGGATGCCAACCCTTGTCCTGCACACAGCCTTGCAAAGCTAAGAGTTCAGGATAAAACATATCCCAGCCCATATCTTTTAATGCTTGCAAACCCAAGCTTGGGTATTCTGCTTTACTCCATTTTAACCACTCCTGCCAAATGCGTGCACTTGGAAGCGATGCCGCTTCGTTTAATAGCTGTTTGCACATTTCCGCTGTTTGCGCATCCAAAGTTAAACCAAAGCGCGCAGCAAACTGCATGGCTCTCAATGGCCTTAGCGGGTCTTCGACAAAAGCTGGAGATACATGTTTTAGTTGTTTGGTTTGCAGATGCGCCTGCCCACCATGAAAATCCAAAAGCTCATCTTTTAAAGGGTCAAACATCATGGCATTGATAGTAAAATCTCGGCGCAACACCGCTTGCTCAGGTGCCAACTCTGAATCGCACACTACATCAAAGGCTGTGTGTCCCTCACCTGTTTTGATTTCTTTTCTCGGCAAGGCAATATCGATTTCTAGACCCTTAAGCCATAACTTATACACACCAAATTGTTTACCCACATGCTCAAACCTACCCAAACCTTTAAGCGCTTGGATTAGTTTTTTCTCACCCATCTGGTAAATCTCAATATCCCAGTCATACGGCACGAAACCAAGTAGCATATCACGCACACAGCCACCTACCAGCCATGCCCTGCCACCAACCCCTTCAAGCACACGACAGACCTGTAATATGGACTCAGGAACAACTTGGTTAAAATCATAATTAAACACAGGGACAACCTAACAAGAAGGCACACTCAAACCAAGCTTTAGCACAGGTACAAATCTATGATTGTAGCTTTGTTTGTAGCACGCTACAGTTCCCTTGTCATTTTGTGGCACTTTAACAAAGAGGTAAGGTATGGGCTTTCAGTGGGACGATAAATATGCAACTGGTAACGATGAAATAGACAATCAGCACAAACAAATCTTTGCCTACCTTGATGAGTTAGAAGACCATATTGAACATGGCGCATCGCAACAGTGGGTAGAAAACTTCATGAGTGCTCTCGGCTTATATACTCGAAGCCATTTCTGTTATGAAGAAATATGCATGCGTCAAGCCAAGTGTCCTATTGCCGCCAAAAATAAAGACCAACACGCTAAACTTCTAGCGGCTTTTCATAAAGCCGAACAAAAACTTGAACGTGAAGGCATTAGTGATGAGTTACTTCAACAATTAAAAGATTTCCTGACCAGTTGGCTGGTCAACCATATTATGAAAATTGACGTACATCTTAGAGCCTGCAACAAATAAACAGGTTGCTTTCGCACAATAACACAAAAAGATTGCTCCTAGAGATAAGCGAATTATAATGCGCGCCCTTTTGCCATATTAGCATGGCATAGAGGAATCCGTAACGGGTCAACCCGTCGGAATATATTATAATATTGGAGTCCAACATGACTGACTATGTTTTAGAAGCAGAATTACGCGAAGACTTGGGTAAAGCCCATACTCGCCGCTTGCGTCGCGCAGGCAAATTACCAGGCATTATTTATGGTGGTGACAAACCTGATTTACCCATCACGTTGGACTACAATGAAGTTGCAAAAATCATGCTGCGTGATGAAGCTTTTTATACTTCGATGATTGAAGTTAAAGTTAAAGGTAAACGTGGTAAAAACACTGTTTTATTGAAAGATACACAATGGGATTCAATTTATGACACCCCAATGCACTTAGACTTTTTCCGTGTATCAGGTAAAGATTCTGTAACTGTTTCTGTTCCTGTTCACCCAATCAATGTGGATATTTGCCCAGGTGTGAAAGCTGGTGGCAAACTACAAGTGATTCGTCATGAACTTGAAATAACATGTCGTGCTGACAGCATCCCAGAAGCCATTGAAATCGATTGTGCAACATTTGAACTTGACCAAATCGTACATATTGATGACATCACATTACCTGCAGATACTGAAGTCATTCATGATGTCAACTTCACTGTCATGAGTATCGCTGCACCAAAACGAACTGCTGAAACTGAAGCAACAGAAGAAGTCGCTGATGAAGCAGCAACAGACGCTACTGAAGGCGACAAAGAAGAATAATCATGAAAATGCTTGTTGGGCTTGGTAACCCGGGCTCCAAGTATGAGAAAACACGGCACAATATTGGCTTTCGTTTTCTCGATTTACTGGCAAAATCCGAGGGGTTGAGTTTTGGCTCTGCCCCTCGTTTTCATGCAGACGTAGCCACAACAACTATGAATGGTGAAAAGGTTTTGCTCGTAAAGCCTCAAACTTTTATGAACAACAGCGGTGAATCCGTTGCCCCCCTTGCTAAGTATTATGACATTGAACCCTTAGATATTACCGTGATTTATGATGACCTCGACTTACCATCAGGTAAACTTCGCATCAAATCAGGTGGTGGGCATGGAGGTCATAATGGTTTACGTTCATTAAACCAACATTTGCCCAATACAGACTACACACGAGTAAAGATTGGTATTGGTCGTCCCCCAAGTGGTGACATCACACCATGGGTCTTAGGTGGTGCGGACGAAAGTGACCGCGCTGATGAATTACGCCTATTTGATGCTTTATTGCCTCAAATCCCATTGCTTTTATCTGGCGAACGCGACAAAGCTGCCAACAAAATTCACCACACATTACAACAATCAGAGTAAGAACAAGGATTTATCATGGCTTTAAGTATCGGTATCGTAGGACTTCCAAACGTTGGCAAATCAACATTATTCAACGCGCTCAATGGAGGAGGTGCAGAAGCTGCCAACTACCCATTTTGTACCATTGACCCTAATGTTGGTTTAGTACCTGTCCCCGACCCACGTTTAAAGCCTTTGATTGATATTGTGAAACCACAAGCTGTGCAACATGCCGTGGTCGAATTTGTGGATATTGCTGGCCTTGTTGCAGGTGCTGCAAGTGGCGAAGGCTTGGGTAATAAATTTTTAGGCAATATCCGAGAATGTTCGGCGATTGCGCATGTGGTACGCTGCTTTGACGATGAAAACGTGACCCATGTCAACGATGCAGTCAATCCACTATCCGATATCGAAACCATTGATACTGAACTTATGCTTAAAGATATGGAAAGCCTTGAGAAGGCCATGGAGCGCCAGCAAAAGCTTACGCGCTCTGGTGGCAATAAAGATGCAGAAAATGCATTGAGTGCTATGAAAGTCGTGCTCAAAGGTTTAGAAGATGGTGTAACTGTACGCCGCCAAACATTGCGTGGTGACGTATTAGAAGTGATTGAACCTATTAACCTGCTTACTGCCAAACCTGTGCTATACGTAGCCAATGTGGATGATGGCTCATTGCCTGATGGTAATGCATATGTTGAACAAGTGCGTGAATTTGCCAAAGGCGAAGGTGCGGAAGTTGCCGTGGTCTCAGCACAAATTGAATCTGAACTCGTGGAAATGGATGAAGAAGATAAAATGGAATTTTTATCGGATTTGGGTTTAACTGAACCTGGATTAAACACCGTGATTCGCACTGCTTACAAGCTTTTAAACCTTGCCACATATTTCACAGCTGGTGTTAAAGAAGTACGCGCTTGGACCATTCATGTGGGCGATACAGCACCGCAAGCTGCGGGTGTGATTCATACGGATTTTGAAAAAGGGTTTATCCGCGCTGAAGTGATTGCATATGATGATTTCGTAAACTTGGGCGGTGAAGCCAAGTGTAAAGAAGCGGGTAAAATGCGCTTAGAGGGCAAAGAATATATCGTCAAAGATGGTGATATTCTCCACTTCCGCTTTAACGTCTAAAACACGCTTGGGGGGTACAACATCCCAGCTCACGACACCATGAAAGGATGAGGTAAGCCGAGACAGGAAGTCAAAACCAAGGATAACCGACGGTTTTCTTAAACGCCCATTGGGTTATAAACGCACACCGTAAATATACACCTTGACACTACCCCCCCCCACCTAAAATAACGGTCAACTTATTGATTTAGATAAGAAATTATCCTACGGGGGATTCATAACATGAAAAAAATCATCGCAATTGCAGTCTTGTCTGCAGCGCTAACAACATCGGCATTTGCTGCTGATAACACTACTTATGTAAATATTGGCTTAGGCTCAGCAACCTATAAAAATATGGGTGACCTGCCAAACCCAGGTAAATTTGACTTGGGGATTGGTTATAGTTTTACACCTACTTTATCGGCAGAGCTTAGTTACCATAAGTTCGGTGATTCAACAGTTGTTTATATTGGAAGCGGTTCAGTAACTGTAAGCGCATCTTCTGTTACCGCAGCAGTGGTTGGCAGCTACCCTGTCAATGATCAAGTATCTTTACTTGGGAAAATTGGTCTTGCAAGTAATAAGGCAGATGCCTCATCTACTACAGGTTCTAGTGCTAGCGTGAGCAAAACATCTCTATATTACGCACTTGGTGGTGAATATAATATCAACCAAAAATATGCAATACGTGCCCAATATGAAGATTTTGGCGATTTTGAAAGTGCAACCAACCCCATGAGTGCTACAGCTTTCGGCTTCAGTGCAATCGTCAAGTTTTAATGTTTTTATTGCTTACTTCCTGTTAGCATAAGAATAAACCATAAAAAGCCTAGGTTTTGCCTAGGCTTTTTATATTATATTTACGATTTGCGTTTAGACCTCTTTTAAAACCAAAAAGTTTAAGGAAAATGTCATGTACATCGTTCATGGTATCTTGTAACAACTACGGCAAATCAATTAACTTCATGCTGCTGCAAATAGTGCCATATTTCATGCCTTTTATCCGTTGGTAAATACCCAATGGATGGACACAGCTCTACCTGTACAATATTTTCAAGCTCTCAGCATTACGCATAATGATTTTGTAAGCTTAGATGGTGAAGCTGGGTGCAAAGAAGCGGGTAAAATGCGTTTAGAGGACAAGGATTATATCGTCCAGGATGGAGACATCATGCATTTCCGTTTTAATGTTTAACCATCAGCTTCTTCACTGATGCCATCATGAGTATCAGCCTGTGTTTCTTTCCTGATATAGTAATAGCGCGCAGCAATAAACACCAAAGCAAAAGCAATGGCTGGCAAAATAAAAGAAGGCGTAGCCAAAAATACAGGTAAGAAATACAGCAGTTTGGTCGCTTGCTTCCAATCTTCTTCGGATGTGAGGTGAGCTGCAAATACCCATGGCATGCATGCCAAGGCAACGGCGATGATAAAAATAACAGGTTTCATAACATTGCGAGCTTCTTCATCTGTCACAAATTCACCAACAGTTGCCAGCCCAAAAATCGTAATCACGATAAAAATCGCCAAACCCACCAAACTCAAAACAATGGACCCAAACAGCCTTTTCATCAACCAACTCCTCACCTATCTACACTGCAAATCTAACCTACACCTTATAAAACACTAGTACCTAGTCGGACTCTAAATCGAACAAAAAACCGCCACTTTCGTGACGGCTTTTCATGTTTACACTTCCTTGTCTTGTGACTTAAAGAAAAAACTTATACTGAGTAGTACATTTCCATTTCAATGGGGTGTGGGCGCATACGAAGCTGCTGTACATCTTCCATTTTCATTTCGATGTAAGCATCAATCATATCATCATCCATCACACCACCAACTTTCAAGAAGTCACGATCTTTATCCAAAGCTTCCAAAGCTTGATCTAGGCTAGAACAAACTGTTGGGATTTTCGCTTCTTCTTCAGGAGATAAGTCATACAAATTCATATCTGAAGGTTTGCCAGGGTCAATTTTGTTGGCAATACCATCAAGACCAGCCATCAACATCGCTGTGAATGCCAAGTATGGGTTTGCAGTTGAATCTGGGAAACGAACCTCAATCCTACGCGCTGGATCAGAACCAACCACTGGGATACGAATCGATGCAGAACGGTTACGGTTTGAGTAAGCAAGCATGACTGGCGCTTCAAAGCCTGGAACCAAACGTTTGTATGAGTTCGTAGATGCATTAGTGAATGCATTCAAAGCACGTGCATGTTTGATGATACCGCCGATATACCACATCGCTTCCTGAGAAAGGTTAGCATAATCGCCATCTTTACCTGCAAACAAGTTTTTACCGTCTTTCCAAATAGATTGGTGCACATGCATGGCCGTACCATTATCGTTATAAATTGGTTTAGGCATAAATGTTGCAGTTTTACCATGAGCATCTGCTACATTGTGAACAATATATTTATACCATTGTGCACGGTCTGCAATATCAATCAGCTCACCAAATTTCATCGCCAATTCGCATTGACCAGCCGTTGCTACTTCATGGTGATGACATTCCATATGGATGCCAATATCAGACATCACCAAAGACATATCATTACGCATTTCGTGAAGTGTATCTACTGGAGGCACTGGGAAGTAACCACCTTTCACTTTAGGACGGTGCCCCGTGTTACCACCTTCATAATTTACATTGGAGTTCCAAGCTGCTTCTTCAGAATCAATGGTATAACCACAAGAACCCATTTCATTATTGTAACGCATGCCATCAAATACGAAGAATTCTAACTCTGGACCGAAATACACAGTGTCTGCAATGCCTGCAGATTTGATGTATTTAAGTGCACGTTGAGCTACTTGACGTGGGCAACGATTATAATCTTTGCCACTAATTGGATCAATTACTTGAGCAACCAACACAAGTGTTGAAGCTTCAAAGAATGGATCGATACGTGCGCTTTCTGGGTCTGGAATCAAAGACATATCGGAGTTGTTAATTTCACACCAGCCTTCAATAGAAGAACCATCAAATGCAAAACCTTCTACAAAACTATTTTCATTCAACTCATGAATAGGGAATGTTACATGCTGCCATTTGCCTTTGGTGTCTGTAAAACGCACATCCACAAATTCGCAGTCATTTTCTTCAATAAGGTCAAAGACCTTTTTTATTGCATCGCTCACATCTCTCTCCTTATTTACCTGCTGTTTTAAATAAAAAAACAGGGCGGTTACCCTCTATATTTGCATGAAGGCTAATCTTTACATAAAGCCCAAGCCTACGCAATGACAAATCATCAACTATTCAAGCAGTAAACCTTCAAGCAACCCAGAATCCACCGCGACTAAAGCATCATAGTTCCAACGCTCAAATAACATGTCTATGATTGCAAGACCTGCAACAATAACATCCTCACGCCCTTTTTCTAAGGCAGGGATAGCCAAGCGTTCTTGATTGCTCATATTTAACAATTGGTCGCGCAAATGATTAAATCTACTTCTGGTCAGCACATAACCATCAATTTGCTCAGCCTTATACGTTTGCATATCTTGGGCAATTGCGGCTAAAGTTGTTACTGTGCCAGCCGTGCCAACCAAATATTGTGGCCATGCAGCATCCTTACCCCAAAAGCTTTCTAGCTTCTCAAGAAAAGGGATCACCACTTGCTTCATTTGCCCATAAACTTGTTCGACAGTTTGCTCTTGAACCCATTGCTCCGTTAATCGAACCACACCAAGTTTTAAGCTATAACTGTCTTTCACTTGTCCTTGAAAAACGCGGGTAAACTCAGTACTTCCCCCACCGATATCAAACAAACACATCTCATCACCAACTTCACTTGGCAAACCAAGCCTAGCGCCTGCCAATGCCAGCTTGGCTTCATGCTCACCTGAAATCACTTGAATATTTAGACCAAGTTTTGCTTTAACCTCAGCCACAAAAGCTAAACCATTGCTCGCTTCACGAACTGCTGCCGTAGCCACCGCATAAATATCTGCCGCTGCAATGCCGTACTGTTGGCATACATCTATTATCAATGAAAAAACAAGCAGTGCACGGTGCATACCCGAATCACTTAACATGCCAGTTCGCTGCAGCCCTTCGCCTAAACGCGCTATTTTATGTTCATAATATATGCGCTGAATAGTGGTGTTTGTATCAACTTCAGCAATCAATAAGCGAATGGTATTGGAGCCAATATCCAATACAGCTTTGGTTTTAAGTGACATCCGTTACCGTATCACGGTGTGCTTTACTCAACTTTACATAGTGTTTTGCTGATTGTATTAAAAAAGACTTCTCTTCATCCGTTAATTCACGGCGCTCACGGGCAGGGCTACCTGCATACAAATAACCACCTTTGAGCACTTTGCCTTCTGGAACAAGTGATCCTGCAGCCAAAAAACACCCTTCTTCCAATACCGCATGGTCCATGACAATAGAGCCCATACCAACCAGACATAAGTTTTGCACTTCACAGCCATGCAGCAACACTTTATGCCCTACTGTAACATCATCACCCACGACGCAAGGTGCATCGCCACTATTATGAATCACAGTATGATCTTGAATATTTGTGCGTTCACCAATGGTGATACTGTTCACATCACCACGTAACACAGATTGATACCAAATAGAAGTATCTGCGCCTATTTTTACCCGACCAATCACATCGACATTGGGTGCCAACCAAGCTGTGACATCAACATCTGGCTTATAGTCGAGATACGAACAAATCATTCTTATTTTACTTCTATGACTTCCACTTTTTCTTTGGGTTTACGGACTTGCCCATCCACATCATCGATACGTGTACAACGGCCATTAATTGCTGAACCTTCTTCAAGTGTAATCACTTTGTACTCCACATCGCCGTTAAGCACACCCTTCACACCAATCTTTAAACTGTGACTAGCACAAACATTCCCATTAATGTCACCATGCAAAACCAAGTTAGGAACATTTACTTCACCCTTGATAAAGGCACCTTCGCTAACAATCAATGTGCCATCTTTTTCTGACTGAATATTACCTTCAAAGCGTCCATCGATGCGCACTGCACCTTCAAAAGATAAGTTCCCTGTAAACACAGAGTGCACACCAATCAGTGTATCAATATGTTGTGCTTCTTTCATTGGCTTCACCTGCTTTTGTTCTTTTTTACTAAACATACCCTACATCCCTTGAACCGGTATTGCTTGTTTCAACACTTCTTTCTTACGATAATTGTAAATGACAAGCTCAAGCTTAGTCGGCTTCCACGCTTCATGCCACTCAATTTTTTTATCCAACACTATATGCGATTCAAAGCGATAACGCTCTGCATCGTCAAACAATGCCTGCCTATGCCCTTGCTCATCCAAGGCAAATATTTGATAAGTGCCTGTCAAATAACGTGGATAACTACCACCTTTCACAAACAACGCTTGCCATAATAAATGATTACCTTGCCAACTTGCCTTATGTGCAAGAATCTGAATTCCCTTACCTTTGCGCTCTTCCAAAATACTTTTAAACATATGTAGCTCTTTGGTAAGCTCAAGCACTTCTCGCTCTTGTGCATCTATTTGTTCTTGCAAACTATCAAGCTGCTCATCTTTTAACGCATTTAACGTATTTGCATCGACAAGCTTTCGTTGCAACTCTTGATTTTGCCGTTTTAGCTTCAAGTTTTCTGGAATCATTTCTTGGATACTATGAAAAGGTGCAAACCAAGCACCAAGTACAAACGGCACACCCATCAACAATGCCAAGACAAGCAACACGGTAATGCTACGCACATAAAAGTTTCGCGCAGGTTTGCCACCATGGGCATCCATCACAACAACTTGTCTTGACTTAAACCAAAAGGACATCAGCTAATCACCCATTAAGGCCAACTGGCATTGATGCTCAAACCTATGGTTTCATCAAAGCCAAACATCACGTTAGCATTCTGCACAGCCTGCCCAGATGCGCCTTTAAGCAAATTATCAATGCAGCTCACAACCACAGCTTCTGTTTTACTCAACACTGACACTCCAATTTCACAACGATTACTTCCTTTAACTGCACCTGTTGATGGCAAAGTGCCTAAAGGCAATACATTGACGAAGGGTTCATCTTGGTAAGCATCCGATAAAATACTGTGCCACTGCTCACTATTTTTTCCTGTTAAATGAATCGTGCTCAACATACCTCTGGTCATAGGAATAATATGCGGCACAAACCGAACATGCACATCTTGTCCTGTAAGCTCAGCTGCCCACTCTTCCATTTCCCAAGCATGTCTATGTTTGGGCAGGCCATAAGCCGCCAAGCTTTCATTGATTTCGCAATACAATAAACCTGTTTTGGCTGCCCTTCCCGCACCCGATGTGCCAGATTTAGCATCAATAATAATCGATTGTGTATCAACAACATTTGCCTTGAGTAGCGGTAACAAAGGCAGCAATACAGATGTGGGATAACAACCAGGGTTTGCCACAAGTTTTGTTTGCGCCACATCTTTTCTTGCATGTTCGGTTAAACCATAAACACAGCCACTTAATAGTTCAGGATAGGGATGAGATAAACCGTAAGCTTGTTCATAGTTCTTCATATCAGGATGCCTGAAATCCGCACTTAAATCCACAACTTTTTTACCAGCATCCAATGCTTTTTTCACACTTTGTGCAGCGGCGGCATGTGGCAGTGCAGTAAACACAAGCTGTACGCCATCAGGAATTGCATCATCCGCCTTGGCAAGCGTCATGCTTGCGCTTTGGCTGGCAATACTGGGCAATACATCCGATACTTTTTTGCCTGCTTGACTAAAAGCTGCCAAATGTTTGATTTCAAAATGAGGGTGTGTATCAAGCAGCCGAATTAGTTCAGCTCCTGTGTATCCTGTTGCACCAAGAATCGCGACTGCAATGCTCATCCTACTCTCCTCTTCCTATCAACAGGGCAAACTTAACATGCCCAACTACAAATTTCATCACTTACCCATATTTTAAAAACAAAAAAGGGAGAGCAAATGCTCTCCCTTGAAATTTGAACCAAAAACGAATTAACGTTTTGAGAACTGAGGTGCGCGACGTGCTTTTTTCAAGCCATACTTCTTACGTTCTACAACGCGTGCATCACGTGTTAGGTAACCTTTTTCTTTAAGTTGAGGTCGAAGACCACCATCATACTCAAGCAACGCGCGAGCAATACCATGACGAATCGCACCAGCTTGACCAGAAACACCACCACCATGAACATTCACACGAATATCCAAACGGTCAGTAAGACCAACAAGTGTTAATGGACGCAAGGCTTCTTGGCGAATGATTTCGATAGGGAAATAGTTTTCCACATCGCGACCGTTTACGCTAATTTGACCACTGCCGGGTTTAATCATTACACGAGCGATACTACGCTTGCGTCGTCCTGTTCCACGATACATATCATCTGCCATTGTCTTTACCTATTCTTCCAATAATTCTTTTAGTTAATTGCTAGCACTTGTGGTGCTTGCGCTGCATGCGGGTGTTCAGAACCAGCATATACTTTCAATTTAAGAAGCTGCTTACGACCCAAAGGACCTTTAGGCATCATGCCTTTAATTGCTAGCTCAAGGATACGTTCTGGAAAACGCTCACGTTGCTTTTCCAAAGTGATTTCATGCAAACCACCAGCATAGCGACTATGACGGTAGTATTTTTTCTGCATTTCTTTGTTACCCGTAACTTTTACTTTCTCAGCATTGATAATGATAACATGGTCACCACAATCTGCATGAGGAGTATACATAGGGTTGTGTTTGCCACGCAAAATGCGAGCTACTTCTGTTGATAGACGACCAAGAACAACATCCTCAGCATCCACAATATACCATTTACGTTCAATATCGCCAGGGCGAACAGTCCAAGTAGACATGTTTGACACTCCAAAAATCCAATCAAAACCGACTGAAAAACTTCTCTCCAAATTCCACAGGGCTTCTCGCCTTACTGTCGAACGGGTCGCGCATTGTAGGAAACCGTTTCACAATGTCAAACACCTTTATGCAAGTTATTTACCCACAAGCTTACTTTACCTCACTTAGGTTGGTGATTTTTATTTTTGATAGTAAGCTGCGCCACCTTATTATATATATAACAGCATATCCACAAAGGAGAAACATATGACACAAGATGAAATGAAAGAAGAAGTTGCAAAGGCAGCACTCGCTTATGTTGTTAAAGGCTCCATTGTTGGTGTAGGCACTGGCTCAACAGCCAATAAATTTATTGATGCACTTGCTACCATGAAAGGCGATATTAAAGGAACCGTAGCAAGTTCAGAAGCCACTGCTGAGCGTTTGCGTGGGCATGGTATCCCTGTATTTGAACTTAACGATGCGCTTAGCCAAGTCAGTAAGCTATCTGTATATATAGATGGTGCTGATGAATTTGACCCTCAAAAAAATCTCACCAAAGGCGGTGGTGGTGCTTTAACACGCGAGAAAATCGTAGCTGCTGCATCTGAAAAGTTCATTTGTATCGTCGATGAAAGCAAGCAAGTTGAGCATCTTGGTGCATTCCCATTACCCATTGAAGTCATCCCTATGGCGGAAACATTGGTGATGTCTATAGCCAACAACTTGGGTGGCAAAGCACAAGTGCGCGAAGGATTTACCACTGATAATGGCAATATCATTATTGATGTGAACGGCCTTGTGATTAAAGACGCTCGTCAACTTGAAGATGATTTAAACCAAGTGCCCGGTGTAGTCACCAATGGTATTTTCTCGCATCAAGGTGCGGATGTAGTGTTGATGGCAACACCCAACGGCGTGGTTTCAATCGACTGATGCATACCTGATGCAGGTCTCTGATTTCGATTTTGAGCTTCCTGAAGCCCTGATTGCCAAACAGCCCTTAAAAAGACGTGATGCTTCACGTTTGTTATCCGTGCAAGAAAATAGCTTTGATGATTTACATATCCCAGACCTTGTTGGACTTGTGCAACAAGGGGATATATGGGTGATTAATGATACCAAAGTCATTCCTGCTCGATTGATGGGCAAAAAAGAAAGCGGCGGCAAAGTGGAAGTTCTGCTGCTTGAGCCCTTGAGTGACGACCATGTTTGGTCGGCATGGGGAAAAAGCAATAAGCCCTTACATCAAGGTCAAAAAATTTACTTCTCTGAATCTTTTTCAGGGGAAATCATTAAACGCCATGGAAAAAATATTGAAATCAGACTTATCGCTGATGATGTAGGCAGTGCCATTGAACAACATGGGCATATGCCACTACCCCCTTATATCAATCGCCCAGACTCCAAAGAAGATAAGAAACGCTATCAAACCGTGTTTGCTGAGCATAAAGGTGCTGTCGCAGCACCCACCGCTGGGCTTCATCTAACCCCTGAACTTATGGCTAAAATGCAAGATGCAGGGGCAACATTTGTGCATGTCACTCTACATGTTGGTCCAGGCACATTCCAACCTATTCAAGTAGACAACACCGATGACCATGTGATGCACGAAGAAGCATATATAATTTCAGAAAAAGCTGCCGCCACCATCAATCAAGCCAAACAAAGTGGGAAGCGTATTATTGCTGTGGGCACGACAAGCTTGCGCACATTAGAAGCCGCAGGACAAACAGGCATGATTGAAGCTGGCTCAAGTCGAACTGATATTTTTATTACACCAGGCTACCAGTTCCAAATCACCAATGCCCTACTCACCAATTTTCACTTACCCAAATCAACACTATTGATGCTTGTATCAGCTCTTGCAGGGCAAACTCGTATCAAACAAGCTTATCAACATGCTATTGAACAAAACTATCGCTTTTATTCCTATGGTGATGCTATGTTTATTCCAAGTTTCTTTGCTCAAAAGGAATAAATACCAAGTACAATCCTAAATCAGAAAACATCGTACTTCTGTTACCTTGTTTATTTTAATGATTCCCGCTAAGTCAGCTCACTTTCTTATCGTAGAGCTTTGTAACTTTGACTATAGCTATGTAAACTTTTATCGCTATTCCTGAAAAAGATAAGATTGCATACCCTGTAAATAGAAATGAAGATTTCGCCTTTCTTCATTACAAGTGAATTATTCTTAACATATACCTTTTTATTGTGCTAACCTTGGGAATATTTTTTTAGGAACCTTATAATGCATAAGCATGTGACAGAACAAACTACCATCTTCTTTAGTGTTGTTAAATGGGTATTTCTGTCTTCTATGGTTGGTATTCTTATCGGTTTTATCGTTTCATTCTTTTTAAAATCCATTGCTTGGGCTGAACTACATCAAT
>JALWRX010000088.1 GCA_027080505.1 Ghiorsea sp. | reverse complement strand
CACCAAAAAACACACTTTGAATTTCTCGCTTTTGAAACTGTGGTTGCTCAGCATAATGTTTTAATTCTACCACCAGTGCTTGTGTATAGGCTTGCCAAGGTGGTTCAGCAAAAACATGGGAATTAAAGTCACAGTAATGGCACTTATGCAGACAAAATGGTGTATGAACGTATAGGCGCAAGCCGCGTTGTGCTACAATAACACCACCTCATAATGGTCTGGCTCAAGCTTTTCATCCTGCTTAAAGCTAATTTCTTTACCAAGAAATTCTTCTAATTGTGACACCATTTCACTTTCTTCACCCAACATCAAATCAATCAAACTGGAGTGAGCAATCACCATTAATTTTTCACTAGGATAAGCGCGTGCTTCTGCCACAATCTCTCGAAACAACTGGTAACAAATGGTCTGCATGCTTTTTACAAAACCTGTGCTTTGGCAGCGGGTACATTCCATTTGCAGCATACGTCCTAAAGAATCTCGGGTTCGTTTTCGTGTAAGCTGCACCAAGCCCAAAGAAGTAAATGGTAATACATGCGTCTTGGTCTTATCACGTTTGAGTGCTTCTTCTAACACTTCCATCACTTTATTTTGGTTTTCTTCATCTTGCATATCAATAAAATCAATCACAATAATGCCACCAAGGTTGCGCAAGCGAAGTTGGTGCACAATTTCATGAACTGCTTCTAAATTTGTTTTAAACCCTGTTTCCTCAAGGTTGCGTGAACCTACAAATGACCCTGAATTGACATCAATAGCAATCAAAGCCTCTGCTTGATCAATCACAATCGAACCACCTGATTTCAAAGGCACTTGGCGTTTTAGTGCCTTATTCACTTCTTCTTCAACACCATACACATCAAAGATGGGTCTATCACCAGGATAATAATACAAACGTTTACTCACCTCTGGCATAAAGCGTTTGGCAAATTTTTTCATACTATTATAGGCTTCTTTGGAATCAATATGGATTTTTTCAACTTCATCATCCACAAAATCACGCATCACTTTAAGGTATAAATTCAACTCCGTATGTACCATAGAACCAGGTGCTGATGTATTTTTACGTTTGGCAATATCTTCCCACAAGCGAATAAGGAAATTCAAATCTTGCTGTAATTCTTCTTGACTATGCCCTTCTGCAACCGTGCGAATAATCAGACCACCTTTTTCAGTTTTAATCTGTTCAGCAATGGCTAATAAACGCTCACGTTCCTCATCACCCTCCAAACGTCTTGCAATACCCACATGGTCTAACTCAGGTAAAAACACCAAATAGCGACCCGCCAAACTGACCAACCCTGTAACCCTAGGACCTTTGGAAGAAATCGGTTCGCGTGACACTTGAACAAGCATCTCTTGACCTTCTTTTAAAAGCTGACCAATAGGTGCAATATTTTGTTTATACTGCTCATCATTCACTTCTTCTGAAGCATCTTTATTTTCATCAACATCTGCTTCACTTTCTAGGCTTACATTATCTTTGCGTGCACCAGGCACATCTCCAGCATATAAAAAACCTGATTTATCTAGTCCAATATCCACAAAAGCAGCTTGAATACCAGGAATGACCCGTTGGACTTTCCCCCAGTACACATTGCCTCTTAAACCTTTGCCACGCGTTCGCTCAATGTATAGTTCTTCTGCCATACCATTTTCAATGCGTGCAATACGTGTTTCAAAGGGCGCGACATTGATTAATATTTCCGTACTCATTTATGCCTCACTCTCAACTTCTTCACATCTTATTTTGTTTAATAGTGCAATTGTTTCTTGTACTGGCAAGCCTATCACATTATCCAAGCTTCCCTGTATGCTGGTGATAAACCCTGATGCGCCGCCCTGAATAGCATAAGCCCCTGCTTTATCGAGAATATCATTATGCTGTACATACACATCAATTTCAGCTTCACTTATCGTACGAAAAGAAACCTCAGTCGTCACGGTTTCCAGCAAATAATCATCCGCCAAACGAACGCAAACTGTGGTATGCACTTGATGTTTTTTGCCAGAAAGCTTTTGAATCATTTGCTTTGCCTGCTGTATATCCTCAGGCTGCCCCAATACTTCATCGCCAATAGCCACCAAGGTATCTGCTGCAATCACAGGCACTTGCAGCTCGTTTTTTTGTAACACACAAGCCCTTGCCTTATCCATACAAAGCCTAGATGTCATGCTTTGCACATCTTCCCCTTGTTTAGAGCTTTCATCAATATGGCTAGGGCGCACATCAATTGAAAAACCCGCAGCTTGTAACAAAAACAAACGTCGTGGTGATTTCGATGCTAAAATGATTTTCATAAGCGCAATATTAAACAGATTATCACTATTGTGATAGTGACATCAAAGAACTGCCACATAAAACATCTACAATAGCATATTTCATCACCTGAGGTTTACAAAACAAACATGAATACTTTTTAGTTTTGTACTTGCATCCCTATAAAAAGCAGCTAGCAATCTACTTTCGATAATTCCTGAGGAGGAGATGCATATGAAAAAAGTATTAATGATTGCTGCAACATCTGCATTCTTAGTAAGCGGTTTTGTAGCAACTGAAGCAGTTGCTGGTGCTGAAAAGAAATGTAAAGCATGTCATAATTTTAGCGCAAAAGGCAAGGTTGGCCCTGGTCTTTTGGGTGTTTTTGGTCGTAAAGCAGGTACTTCTGGCTTCAAAAAACACTCTAAAGCTTTGAAAAATGCGGATTGGGTTTGGGATGAAGAACATCTTCGCGCTTGGATTTGCAACTCTAAAAAAGCTGTCAAAGAATTCACTGGTAATCCAAAAGCAAAAACAAAAATGCCTCCACAAAAATTGTGTGGTGAAAAAGGTGATGAAGTCATCGCTTTCTTGAAAAACCTTAAATAGGCTTTCAATCTTCTATCAAAGGGCAGCCACTGGGTTGCCCTTTTTTGTGTGCCTCTTCTTATACGTATTTTACGATTCTTTTATTTCAGTTGAAGGGGTAAACCCGCTGCCACAAAGAAGACTTGATCTGCAACCTTAGCCACAGCTTGATTCAATCTTCCTTGTGCATCACAAAAACTACGCCCAAGCTTAGTCTCTGCTACTAGCCCCATGCCTACCTCATTGGATACCAATACAATATCTCCTGAATAATCAGCTAAAGCTTCACACAGTTGCTCTGTCTCATCTGCCACATCTTTTTTTGCAAACATCACATTGCTCAACCAAAGTGTTAAACAATCCACCAACACAAGTTTATCCTCATGCTTTGCGCTATGTAATATACTTATCAAAGATAACTCTTCTTCCAGCAACTCCCAATGTTCAGGACGTTGCTTTTCATGCTGTGAAATACGCTGTTGCCACTCCTTATCTTCGGGAAAACGTGGCGCAGTCGCCACATATACCACCGCTTTTCCACGTGCTTGTGCCAAGCTTTCCGCATGTTGTGACTTGCCACTGCGAGCACCACCCAAAATTAATGTTTTCATGATTCGGGATACACATTTTCAGCCAAAACATGGGCTAAATCTTCCCTGCTGCGCCAACCCTCTTGCTCTAACATGGGTTTCTCATAAAAATCATGTACAGGACCCAAACATAATAAAGCAATAGGTTTGGCTGTATCAGGGCATTGTAAAAGGTCGGCAACATCTTGAGGATTAAAAAATGATACCCAGCCCATACCAAGATTTTCAGCGCGAGCAGCCAACCACATATTTTGAATGGCACAAGATGTAGAGCATAATGCCATTTCTTCTGGCATGGTTCGCCGCCCAAAAATTGTACCATCATCAGGTGCAAGTACCACGGCAATCAGCTCTGCACACTCACGCATACCTTCGACTTTTAAGCGCATAAATTCTGCTTTGCGCTCATCCATCATGTCTGCTGTTTTATCTTTTTCTTGGGTTACAAGGTCAATCAATTTTAAGCGCATATCATCCGATGTAATGCGTATAAATCGCCAAGGTTGCATCAAGCCCACAGAAGGAGCGGCATGGGCGGCATGCAAGATTCGCAACAACACACCTTGCCCAACTTCACCACCTGAAAAATGACGCATATCTCTACGTGCATCAATCACACGGTAAACCGTATCCCGTTCATTTTCTGTAAATATATGTTGCACCATAACTTGAATAACCCTCTCTGGGCAAAGCATAAACATAAACCCATCAAATATCATCTCAGCATAGGGAAGTCCTGATTTATCAGTGCTTCCATGCAGCCCATGGACGGGCTGCCAAATCAATAGCGTAAGCATTTGATTTGTAAGAGAAAGGAAAACCGCGCTTTTCCTTTCTCGAACTGGTTTTTGGCAGGATGCCAATAAATCAGTCTTTCCATAGATAAATCATGAATAACACTAGCCATCCCCCCATATCTCAAGATAATTGCGCCTCATCAAGTAAATGAGAGGATAAACCACCCATGCCTATACCCATCGCGTATTTTGGCGTTGTGCTTATTTGGAGCACCACACCGCTTGCCATTGCTTGGTCAGGTCAAGCTGCGGGTTTTGTATTTGGTCTAACCAGTCGCATGCTTCTGGGGCTTGTTTTGGCATTCATTTTTGCCGCACTCCTCAACAAACGTATTCTTTGGCACAAACAAGCATTGTTGGCTTATTTGTATGGTGGTTTGGGCATCTATGGTGGCATGTTAAGCGTATATTGGGCAGCGCAATTCATACCTTCAGGTTTGGTTTCTCTCTTGTTTGGGCTCACCCCCATATTCACGTCAATTCTTGCCATATTTTGGTTAAAAGATGAGCTTATCACACGCTATCGCATCATGGGTATGTTGTTTGGTTTCTTAGGTTTATTGGTCGTATTTGGACAAAGCATCACATGGGGCGAACAAGCAGTGTGGGGCGTATGCAGTGTCATTGTTTCAGGTTTGATTCATGTCACCTCTGCCATTTGGGTGAAACGTGTCAACGCCCATGTGCCCGCCATCAGCATGACCGCAGGCACATTATCCGTTGCCACACCTTTATTATTCATCACTTGGCTTACCACATCACCCGATTGGCAAGGTTTAAGTCAAACTTTAACCACTGCACCAAGCCACACCACACTCGCAATTCTTTATTTGGCACTATTTGGTTCAGTTTTTGGTTTTTCCTTATATTTTCACGTCTTAAAACATGTTGAAGCCACCAAAGTAGCCCTCATTGCACTGATGACACCCATCACATCACTCTTTCTTGGTTATTATCTCAACAACGAATCCATCACCCCACAAATCATACTAGGCGCAAGCCTCATTATTGGTGGTTTAGCCATCTTTGAATTAGGTGGAAAACCACTACCCAAGTGGGTGCCTTTCCGTCCTAATGTTTAGGGTAAATTTCACCACAGAGGGCACCGAGCACACAGAGCATATCTTGAAAATGCACAATGCAAGACTTGACCTCTCTTCTCTCAAGACTTGACCTCTCTTCTCTTTGACCCACCTGATTGTCCGACAACCATTTTACCTTTGAGTATACATACCTCCAAGCCTCACAAAATTAGACATAAGGTATACCCCACCCCATGGGCTGCCGAACAAAATGTCAGAAAAAGCCCCCTCCTAAAAAGGAGGGGGCAAAGAATATTTTAGAAATTTCTAAAACGATTAGCCATCTATTTTGCGACAGTGGGTAAGACCTAGCCCAGCAAACATCATCAAGAGCATAGGCATCAGACCAAAACCTTGTGCTGCTGTTTGTGATGGAGCAATACAACCACCGCCGCTGCTTCCTGATGCGTAAGAGTCAGCCGTTGTACCGCCAGTTGTACCGCCGCCACTAGTCGAAGCTGCTGTCACGTTTACCGTCCGCACAACTTGCACCGCCGCATTGCCTGCCGCATCGATATAATTATATATCACTGTATAACTTCCAGGTGTGGCTGTATCCACTGTACTTACACCTAATAATGTTGTATTTGTTGCATCAACATTATCTGTTACTGTGGCATAGGCATCAATATAGCTCGCCCCCACAGTGACTGTCACAGGATTTGCTCCATTAAGCGTAATCACTGGCGGCAGTGTATCTACATTCACGGTTACTGTACCAGACAAGAGTCCTTGATCTCTCACATTCACGGCAAAGCTGTCACTACCTGCAAAGCCTGAGCCTGGCGTATAACTAGCAAGACCATAAGCATCAACCGTAGCTGTACCAATACTTGCTGCACCAATAACAGTGTAGCTGAATGTGTCTCCTACATTTGGGTCATTGGCAATAATCTGGCTTGTACCTACCAAGCTGTTAATCACATTTATTGCAGGTGCTATTGGAGCAGGTGGTTGATTAGGTGTACCTAAATTCAAACCTGCAGGAATAATACTTTGACCATAATTAAAAGAAAGAAAGGTATTATCTACTGTTGTACCAGCACCCCAAGCGACCAGTGTACCATCATTCTTTAAGGCAAGCGTATGGTAACCACCTGCTGCAATTGCAACCACGCCCGTTAAGCTTACAGGAACTATGCTTTGACCGAACTGGAATGTATAAGAACTGGGGGGATCCACCCTTGTACCAAGACCCCACGCAACAACGGTGCCATCGCTCTTTAAGGCTACAGTATGGAAACCACCTGCTGCAACTGCCACCACGCCCGTTAAGCCAGCAGGAACAATGCTTTGTCCATTGTCAAAATTAACGGCAGAATTGGTTGTTCCTTTACCCCACGCAACGACAGTACCATCATTCTTTAAGGCAACGGTATGTTCATATCCAGCCGAGATGGCAATTACGCCAGTTAAACCCGCTGGGACATTCGTTTGTCCAAGATCATTTTTACCCCACGCAACGACAGTGCCATCATTCTTTAAGGCAACGGTATGCTCGCTTCCCGCCGTGAGCGCAATGACACCCGTTAAACCCACAGGAACACTCGTTTGTCCAAAGTTATTTCTACCCCAAGCAACCACTGTACCATCACTCTTTAAGGCAGCCGTATGATAAGCTCCTGCCGCAATTGCAATCACGCCAGTTAGGCCCGCAGGAACAATACTTTGGCCATAGTCAAAGTTGACAGTAGAATTAGTTGTTCCTGCGCCCCATGCAACCACATCGCCACCATATTTGACTGCAACCACATGGTATTTCCCCGCCGCAATCATCTCCACATCTGTTAATCCCACTGCTGGGATATTTAATACACTACCAGTAGATCTGTTTTCTCCCCAAACAATCACTGTGCCATCACTTTTCAAAGCAACCGAATAGGCATCTCCAGCTTCAATTTGAGGCAATGTTGGATATCCGACATTCACTCTTACAGTTCCAGACAGGCCGCCCTGATCGGTGACAGTCACTACAAAACTGTCTGCACCCAAAAAGCTAATATTGGGTGTATATGTAACCAGACCATTGGCATCAATCGCAACCGTTCCAGCACTTGCTGCACTAGTAACGGCATAGGTGAAGGTATCCCCTACATTCGGGTCATTGACATCAATCTGACTGGTTCCTGTTGTTACACCATTTGCTACCAGAAGAGCTGGAGCCTTAGGAGCTGGTGCAAAATTCGATACGATAAGAGGGTCGGGAATTCCAAGGCTCAACCCAGCAGGGGGTGCCATTGTAGGGGTTGGGTTAATTGAACTTGTCCACCAAGCTACAGTGCCATCACTGTTTATAGCATATGAGTTCAAATTCGTAGCCATGATTCCAACAACACCCGCTAACCCCACAGGTACTGTTGGTGCGGAAAGTCCCCATGTGACCACTGTACCATTAGCTAACAAAGCTAGGGCATGGTTAAATCCTGCTGAAATCTTGACTACACCGTGTAATCCCGCTGGCATATCACCAATAATTTGACCCCATTGAACCACTGTACCATCACTTTTTAAAGCTATCGTGGAATTGGTTGATGCCGCAATTTCAACCACACCCGTTAAGCCCGCAGGAACATTCGTTTGACCAATCCCGTTATCACCCCAAGCGACCACTGTACCATCATTTTTTAATGCTGCGTTATGCTTCCAGCCAGCTGCAATAGCAACCACGCCTGTTAAACCCGCTGGAACAGTTGCTTGACCAAATTGATTGTCTCCCCAAGCGACCACCGTACCATTACTTTTTAACGCTAATGTGTGATCAATAAATGATGCGATGGCAATCACGCCTGTTAAACCTGCTGGTACATTGGTTTGACCCACACTATTATCGCCCCAAGCAACTACAGTACCATTACTCTTTAAGGCTATTGAAAATCTGTCGCCAGCAGCAACTGCAATCACATTCGTTAAGCCAACTGGGACATTGGTTTGACCCATGCTGTTACTACCCCAAGCAACCACAGTGCCATCACTCTTTAAGGCAACCACATGTCCGTTTGAAGATGCCATTTGCGGTTGCGTAAAGACAACAGCATGTGCCATCTGAGCCTGCATCAACCCTAAACCTATCAATAACAAAACACCTATTTGAATATTTTTTTTCACTGTACTCTCCCTTGGTTCAATTGATTTATGTATTACTCATTACAAAATTAATAATCGAATTGTAGCCAATGAAAGGCAAGATACGTATTGGTCAAAAGTATGATTTCTGTTAAATAGTAGTGCTTTATTACCTTGGAAAAAATAAAGAAAACAAAAGAGAAGTGCGCTGATTCATATGTAATGCAACTACCATATAGCTTGTACACCTGCTACCCAATCTCCTCCCATTACTTTAATATACCGCTATGAAGATTTTACTGGCAGATGATCACCAACTTTTTCTAGATGGTCTGTGTAGCATACTGCGAGATATGCATAACAATGTGAACTTAACCTGCGTACACCATGGTCACGCTGCATTGAAATACCTTACTGCAGAAACTTACGATGTTGCACTGATTGATTTGCGACTACCTGGGCGAGATGGTCTTGGTCTATTGGGAGACATGGAATGTCTGAACTGTTTGACACCCATAATTATTGTTACTGCATCAGAGGATCCTAATGACCAGAAACTAGCACTAGACAAAGGAGCTGCAGGGTTTGTGCCAAAATCAGCTTCTGCTAAACAAATTACTAATGCTATACAATCTGTATTGAATGGTGAAATCATGGACATCTATGCCGCAACTAAAACAACTCATGTCCAAAGTGATTGGGCTGAAATGCATCATATCTCACCCAGACAAATGGAAGTATTACGCCAGATGAGCAGAGGATTGTCTAACCAAGAAATTGCTGACTGTATGTTTATTAGCTTATCCACAGTCAAAAGCCATGTGGCTGCTTTGTTTAGGGCATTTAATGCAAACAGCCGTATTGAAACCGTTGAAAAAGCACGCCGATTGGGTCTAGAGTGATAGAAGATATATCATGTCCTTTACCTGTCAGTCCCATAAATAATTTGGTTTTAAAGCTGTGAGTCACTCTGCGCAACACACCAAAAAGCGATCAGACGAACAGCAAATTCGTATCGATAAAATCCTAACAGTTCACCATAATATGCCGCTGATACTGATTGGCAACCTACTGGGCAGCTTACCATTAACCATAATTCTGTGGAATGAATCACATAGCAACCTCGCTTTGGGTTGGGTTACTGTCATCTATTTTCTAACACTAATACGTTGGTTGCATTATCGCAGATTGGATCAACACCATGCCTCACCAAAACACATTCTTGATCAGGATAAAGCCTATGTACTATTTGCTTTTATCTCAGGCAGCGTCTGGGGTAGCAGCGGTCTCCTATTTCTGGACTCTGAAGCAAAAGAACAGTTCATCTTTCTTTTTCTGTCCCTGTTTGCCATGACCAGTGGCAGTATGACTTCACTCTCTGCGCGACCACTCAATTATCTAGCCTTTGCCATTCCTTCTATTCTGCCAATCACAATCAACCTATTTCTACAAGAAGAAAATTTCTTTGCATGGATGTGGTTGGGCGCATTGATTTACCTTTCACTAACCGTGATGTTGGGCTTCAACCTTCACCAATCATTAGACCAAGCAATTCGCCTACGCCATGAAAACAGAGATTTGATAGATAACCTAAAGTGCCAGACCGATGCTGCCTTAAGTGCTAGCCGAGACAAGTCCCGCTTCCTAGCCGCCGCTAGCCATGATCTGCGCCAACCATTGCATGCGGTCAACCTATTCGTCGAAGGGCTAGAGAAAAAACTGACCACCAAAGCGCAAACACACGATCTAGAGCACATACGCTTAGGGCTACACTCTCTGGATGAACTCTTCAATGCCTTACTGGACATGTCCCACATGGATGCAGGTTCCATCACGGTCAACAAGATAGACTTCCTGATTGATCCATTATTGCAAAAACTGGCAACTCAATTCGCTACGGAAGCCAAAACCAAGGGGCTAAAACTAATCATCCAAGGCTGTGAACACGTCATTCACAGCGATCCAGTGCTACTAGAGCGTATTATCCGCAACCTGCTCGGCAATGCCATACGCTATACAAAACAGGGACAAGTCAGTATCCATTGTCAAAAAGAAACCGAAAGTCACTTGTACTTGCATATTACTGACACAGGGTGTGGTATCCCAAAAGAATACCACAAGGATGTGTTTAGCGAATTTTTTCAATTGGATAATCCAGAACGGAACAGAGACAAAGGACTAGGATTAGGATTAGCAATTGTACAACGTTTATTGCACCTACTCAATCATCCTATTACGTTGTATTCCGACCTAGGCAAAGGAACTAAATTTATGATACAAATTCCCATTGGAGAAGCTGATACTGCAAGTAGAACTATAATAAAGACAAAGCCTGTAACAAATAGAGTAAAACATCTGCTGGTAATGGTCATAGATAATGAAATAGAAATTATCAATGCTATGAAGACACTTCTTGAAGGTTGGCAATGTCAATGTGTTGCTGCTGATTCAGCCCATAAGGCATTGCAACTCGTTGAACAGGGACTACAACCTGACCTTATCATTTCAGATTACCGACTTCCTGGAAATATAAATGGCTGCAAACTGATTCAAAGCCTACAGAATAGTCTTGGCTCAGTACCTGCACTACTGATTTCTGGTGATACTAGCGCAGATATTCTTCAGCAAGTCAAAGAGTCAGGGTTGATACTGCTTAATAAACCAGTTAAACCAGCACAGCTACGTTTAACAATTAACCGGTTAATAAAAGGTCTCAACATAAAAAAAGAGGGACACAATGAAGTTCCCCCTGCCTAAGCCTTAGCTTTTCAAACCAACAGTAATTGACCTCTGTTTAAACAGCAAAACAGCCAGATTGACAAAGCTTAACCCAAACTCGCATACACTTCTTCAACTTCATCCATATATTTTTCTAAAATATGGTTGCGTCTTAATTTCATGGTGGGTGTCAACAAACCTTCTTCAATCGTCCAAGGCTCATCACATACCACCACACCTTTGATTTTTTCATAACCAGGAAAAGCATGTAAATCTTTAGAAAAGCGTTGGATAAACGCTAGTTTATCTACACTCTTTCCTTGTTCACTAGGCACAATCAATGCCACCAAAAACGCTTTGCCTTCACCCACCACCATCACTTGATCCACCCAAGTATCTTTGAGCAGAGCATCTTCAATGTCGGTTGGTGGTACTTTTTCACCATTAGACAACACCAAAATATCTTTGATGCGACCTGTGATATAAATTTGCCCATCGACAATTTTTGCCACATCACCCGAATGCAACCAACCCTCATCATCAATCATAGCACGTGTCGCTTCTGCTTGTTGCCAATAACCCAACATCACACCATGCCCTTTGATTAAAAGCTCACCCGTCTCTGCATCTGTTTTTACTTGGGTATGTTGCAGCGGCTCACCCACACAAGCGGGGTTATTCCTCTCCAAGCTATTGCTGGATACCACTGGTGAATATTCGGTTAAACCATAGCCCTGAATAATCGGTACACCAAAGCCCAAATAACGGCGACCTATAGATGTTGATAAGGGCGCACCACCTGAAACAGCTACTCTTAAGCGACCACCCAATGATGTGCGAACTTTGCTACCCACCATTTTATCTAATAATGGATACAAAAGTTGGTTGATATGCCAACATTTTTTGCCTTGTTGAATTTCAAAGTGACGAAAACCAACATCTTCCGCGAGTTTGACCAAACCTTGCTTAAATTTGGATGCTTGAGCCAACTTCTCTTCTAACCTTGCATCAATTTTTTCAAACATACGTGGCACGGTGACCATCACCGTTGGCGCAATGGTTACTAGGTCTTGCTGCAACGTGAGAATAGAACGCGCAAAAGCCACCTTAGCCCCTGAAAGCATAGGTAAATAATAACCTACTGTGCGCTCAAATGCGTGTGATAAGGGTAAAAAAGACAAGAATGTATCACTTGGATAAATATTCGACACCGCATACGCAGCACTGGCATTTTCCAAGATACTTTGATGGGATAACATCACACCTTTGGGATTTCCTGTCGTGCCTGAAGTATAAACAATCGTAGCCAGACTAGCGGGTATATCTTGATGCCCTAGGTCTTGGCGCTCACCATCTTTTTGCCATAACACAGCTAAAGTTTTTACTAAAATAACGACTTCCAGCGTATGATCTTGCAATGCTGGCTGGAGCTTTTCCCAATGTTCTTCATGGTCAACAAACAAAATTCGCGCACCTGAATCATGCAATACATACGCCATATTCTCTGGTCTATCATTATAAAAAAGAGGCACTGTAATCATGTTTAATGATAACGCAGCTTGGTCTGCCACAATCCAGTTAGGGCAATTTTCCATTAAAATTGCAGCCCTATCACGCTCAATCATACCCAGCTTTTTCAGCATACTGGCGCAAGCATCCACACGCGCTGACATATCTTGCCATGATAAGTCATGCCATGTTTCATCGGATGTTTCGTAGAAGCGGTATGCCAAGGCATCAGGAGTCCTACGTACACGTTCACAAAATAAGCCATGTAGTGTTTCCACTTCACTCTCACGATATAAAATCGGTTTATTATTTATGTTCATCATACACCTCCGTCAAACCACTTGCAGCTATACCATTAAATCATTTCCTTTATAACTTTCCTTCGTCTTTAGCATACTTCATCACCCCACCACGGAATGGAGCGAAACCTGTGCCAAACACCATGCCTGCATCCAACAAATCAGCATCTTCCACCACGCCTTCATGCAAACAACGCTTGGCTTCATCCACAATTCTTGTGATTAACCTATCCGTGATTTCTTGCTGTTCTTTGCTCGATATATTGGCTTTGCTCATCACAGGTTTACCTTTGTTATAACGGTAAAAACCTTGCCCTGATTTTTTACCCAAACGCCCTTGTTCCACCCATGTTTGTAAGAATTTAGGCACTTTATCACCCGTTACATCCGCCAAATCTTGGGCAACAGCCAAACAAATATCCAAACCCACAGTATCTGCCAAGGTAATCGGCCCCATAGGCATACCAAAATCTGTAGCTGCTTTATCAATACATTCGGGCTGTTTACCTTCATCCACCATATTCACTGCTTCCATCAAATACGGCATCAAAATGCGATTGACCAAAAAGCCTGGTGAGCTTTTCACGGGCAAGGGAAGTTTACGAATTTGGGTGACAAAACTATGCGCAATAGCCAATGTTTCTTTGGCTGTTTTTTGACCTGCAATGGTTTCCACCAACTTCATTTTTGCCACAGGGTTAAAGAAGTGGATACCTACCAACCTTTCTGGCACAGCTAACACCGTTGCCAAGTCGTCCATAGGGATACCCGATGTATTGGTGGCGAGCACCGCACCTTGTTTCATTTTTGGCTCAATGCTTTGATACAAGGATTGTTTGATTTCTAAGTTTTCAACAATGGCTTCAAGCACCATATCCGCTTCGGCAATGCCCAAGCCTTCAAGGTCAGGAATCAACCTATCCAATGCTGCTTGCACCAATCTTGGCTGACGTAATTTCTTTTGAAACAAACTCGCTGCACGTTTGATGGCTTTGGCAATCACCTGCAAATCTTGGTCTTGCAGGGTCACTTTAATGCCCTGCATCGCGCACCATGCCGCAATGTCACCACCCATCACACCCGCACCAACCACATGGATATGATGGATTTTAATATCACTTTCTTTGCCAAATGATTTGAGTCTATCTTGCAAGAAAAATAGACGCACCAAGTTCTGTGTTTGTGGTAATAGCAACAGCTTGGAAACCGTACCCATTTCCGCCTGAAACATACGTTTATCATTACCACCAAACCTTGCCCACATATCAATCAAGGCAAAAGGCGCAGGGTAATGTTTAGGGTTCACCCGTTTTCGCGTCATTTTACGCAAACCCATAGCCACCAATTTACGCCCCACATTGCTATGGATAAGCTTTTGCAGCAAAGGTGTTTTATGCACTCTTTTTGACCCAGCTTGGGTTATTATTTGCACCGCAGCACGTTTTAATTGCCGCTGTGGCACGGCTTCATCTACCAAACCTATGCGTTTTGCACGTTTCCCCGACACAGGGCGACCTGTAAGCATCATGGTCATGGCATGTTGCACACCCAACAGACGAATCGAACGTACACTGCCACCAAA
>JALWRX010000087.1 GCA_027080505.1 Ghiorsea sp. | reverse complement strand
CGAACGGATACCCGATAAAAGAACTCGGGCATGGTGGTAATTCTAAATATGAATAACTATATCTGTGTACTCTGAGCTCTCTGTGGTGAAAAAAGATAACAAGAGTCATACATGCTCTTTGTTATAATACCTTGTAGGGTCAGGTCTTGTTTCGTGCAAGAAAGTCGTTATACCTTGCATTTAGGGGTCAGGTCTTGTTTCGTGCAAGAACAAAACGCTCGGGGTCAGGTCTTGTTTCGTGCGTGTTTGCTGCTATGCTTACGTTATGGCTAGACCTCTTAGAATTGAATACGAAGGTGCAGTTTACCATATTACTTCACGTGGTAACGTTCAGGCTGATATTTATTTATCAGATATGGATAGGGCAATGTTTTTGGATGTGCTTGCACATGTGGTCGATCGGTTTGGCTGGATTTGCCATGCATATTGTTTGATGACTAATCATTATCACTTGATGATTGAAACACCACAGCCCAACCTTAGTAAGGGAATGCGTCAGCTCAATGGTATGTACACACAAAGATTTAATCGTGTGCACCATCGTGTTGGTCATGTTTTTCAAGGAAGGTATAAATCAATTGTTGTAGATAAAAATGCATATTTGCTTGAGTTAAGTAGATATATTGTCCGGAACCCTGTTGCTGCCAGGATGGTTAAAGAAGTAGGGGATTGGGTATGGAGTAGCTATAGGGCAACAGCGGGAGATGAACAGACACCAGAATTTTTAACGGTTGATTGGGTACTTGAGCAATTTGGGGGCAATAAAGCGTTGTATAAACAATTTGTGACTAAAAATGATGGGATAACACCATGGAGCTTATTAAATGGGTCTGATGTTTTAGGGGGAGATACTTTTCGGAAGGAATTAGAAGCATATAAAGGGACAAATATGCGAGGTATTCCTAAGAAAAAACAAATACTTCAGCAGTTGTCTTTGTCTGAAATTGCAACACGGGGAGAAACGGATGGAGTATGGATGAGGGAAGCATATCGAACACATGGTTATACGATGCAAGAGATTGCTGATTTTGCAGGTATTCATTACTCCACAGTAAGCAGGAGGGTTAAAAAAGAAGATGCACGAAACAAGACCTGACCCCTTAGACTTTCTCTTAGATTCGTATGGTGGCTCGTTATTCTGTTATAAAGTTTGCTGCTGAAGAAAAGCGATGGCTTGTTGTTCTAAGTGTCCTAAACGTCCATTATTATTGAATATATAATCTGCATGTTTTATACGTTCTTCATCGCTACATTGTTGTTGTACAATTTGGTCGAAACGTTGTTTACTTTGATTTCCACGTTGTTTGACACGTTGCCAACGCAAAGCTTCATCACACAATACCACCAGTAAAGCATCCATGCGTGATACACCACCTGATTCAATCAATACAGAAGCTTCAATGATAGCCATTGCTACATTTTGTTGATTACGCCAACCTGATTCATAAGCTTGAATACGTGGGTGCATGATTTGATTTAATGTTTGCGTGTTTTGACTTGAAGCAAAAGCGACTTGCGCTAGACGTTTTCTATCAATGTGTTGTTGATTGAGGATACGTTCGCCAAAAGCCCGAATAAGCTCATGTTGTGCTTCCTTATCCTCATTGATGATGATATGTCCTACTTGGTCTAAATCGAGCACAGAGATGCCATGCTGCTTAAAGATGTTGGCAAGTGTGGATTTGCCACTGCCTATGCCACCAGTCAAACCAAAGAACTTGGTACCCATGTTTATTACTTACCTTATACCAAGGTATGCTTGGTACCAATGAAGAATGGGTGATGACCAAAAAAACCAGATGACACCTGCAGTGGCAAGGTAGGGACCATAAGGAATTTCAGCACGCATACCTTTTTTACTCAACATAAGCGCGATAGAACCAATGATTGCACCAGTCAGCGATGATAAAAGAATAATAAAAGGTAATGCTTGCCAGCCCATAAAAGCACCTAACATAGCAAGCAATTTGAAGTCACCTTGCCCCATGCCTTCACGTCCTGTGGCTTTAAGAAATAGCCATGCAACCAACCAAAAAATAGCATAACCAGCCAAAGCACCAATGACAGCATCTTGTATGTAACCTGCCTGCCAAGCAAACAATAAACCTAAAGCAATACCTGGAAAGGTTAAAGCATTAGGTAATAAAAAGGTTTCCAAATCAATTAAAGTCAAAATCCATAGTAAACTGACCAATACAATGGCTTGTGCAAAGTACCAACTGTTAAAGGGAATGTACCAAGCGATAAGTCCCCATAAAACCCCCATGCTAAGTTCTAGAAAGGGGTAACGCCATGGAATAGGGTGAGAGCAATGCCTACACTTTCTGCCCAAATATAGCCATGAGAGTAGGGGGATATTATCGTACCATGCAATAGCTGTATGACAGTTTGGACACTGGCTGCCTGGGCTGACAATGGATTCGCCGCGTGGGATTCGATGCACACAAACATTGGCAAAACTGCCAAACAACAAGCCGAGTATGGCAAAAGATAGGGTTGAGAAGAGGTGTATATCCATTATTTTTCCTCTTTTAAGCCTAATTTCTGCATACGATAACGCATGGAGCGAAAGCTAATGCCTAAGAGTTTAGCAGCTTGGGTTGCATTGTTTTTTGTTTGGGTTAGTGCCTCTTCAACCAAAGATTTTTCAATATGTTCAAGTTGCTCATCTAAAGATATACCTTGTTCTTGCAAATGATTTAGGTCAATGGATGGTATGGGGTTAGGGTTTTGTAGCTCATCAATAAGCTGTATATCTAAAGCATCACCGTCAGATAACGCCAATAGGCGTTGCAGGGTGTTTTCTAGTTCGCGTACGTTGCCAGCAAGGGGTAAGTTGCTCAATTTTTGCATACAGGCATCTGAGATGGATATATTGCTGCCTCCGTGACGTTGCATTAAAGCGTGTACAAGGGCAGGAATGTCTTCTCTGCGTTGACGTAAACTAGGCATGTGTACAGGAATAACATTTAAACGATAAAATAAATCTTCACGGAAGTTACCTGCTTGAACCTCAGCTTCAAGGTCGCGGTTGGTGGCGGCAACAATACGTACATCCACTTTGGTTTCATGTTCGCTGCCTACGCGGCGCACACGCATATCCTGTAGAACGCGAAGTAGTTTCACTTGGATAAGCAAAGGCATTTCACCAATCTCATCAAGAAAAAGTGTTCCACCATTAGCACTTTCAATCAGGCCCATTTTATCAGAATCAGCACCAGTAAATGCGCCTTTCACATAACCAAAAAGTTCCGATTCAAAAAGGTTTTCAGGAATTGCACCACAATGTACGGGGACAAATGGCCCTTGACTGCGGGGTGATTGTTCGTGAACAAGTCTAGCTGCCAATTCTTTGCCCGTACCTGATTCTCCTGTGATAAGCACTGTGAAATCACGTTTTGCTGCACGTTGTATACGGTCTCGCACACGTTGAATCACATGGGAATCACCAAGCAAAGAGCCTTTTGTTTTAAGTGATGGTGAGCTTTCTTCGATATTATGTTGGTTAGGTGAGACTTCTTTAGCCGCTAAGGCTCGTTCAATAATATCACCCAGTTCTGTTCGTGATACGGGCTTGGTGATATAGTCAAATGCACCATTACGCATAGCTTCAACAGCAGTTTCAGCACTGGCATAGGCGGTAAGTAATAAAACAATGGCATCAGGTTGCATGGCTTTGGTTTGTCGTACCACATCCAAACCTTTGTCTTCGCCATCCATGCGTAAGTCAGTGATGACAACATCAAAAGTTTGCTGTTCTAACATTTGTTTTGCTTCGTCAGGTCTGGCAATGCTAGTGACATCATGACCAAATGAGCTTAAGGAGAGTGCCAATACTTCGCGTACATTTGCTTCATCATCAAGGAGTAATATATTCGCCATGTTATTTCTTATCTTCTCCTTGTTGCGGACTTTGAGGTTGAGATGTTATCACAAAGCAGCAGCCATCGTGAACAGCTTCATCTAAGGAGATGTTCCAGTGATTCACTTGGCAAACTTGCCATACAGTTGCCAGACCTAAACCAGTACCTTGTTTTCGATTGGTTTGAAAGGGTTCAAAAAGTTTTTTACGCATGGTGCCGTGAATACCTTTGCCATGATCACGTACACTGAATGTCCAAGTTTTTTTGTGTTGTTGAAATGTGACTTCGATAGATGCTGATTCAGGGCTAGCATGTACTGCGTTACGAATAAGGTTGTCGGTGATAAGACGAAAATGGTCGGGGTCAATGTTTATACGGACATCAGGGCAGTTGATTTGGATTTGGTATTGATTGTTTAAATCAATATGTGCAACCGAGGTTTGTAGAAGTTCTAAAATAGATACATGCTGAATATGAGGTTGTAGGGGGCTTGCATAGTTCAGCATATCTGAAACTAAACGGTTTAAGCGAGATATTTCATCCGTTACAATACGCTCTAGGTTATTGTTGGGCTGTTGCAAGCCCATAAGTTCTACGGCTTGTGCAATGCTTTGCATGGGATTACGAATTTCATGGGCAAGCATGGATGCCATTTGCCCTAAAGATGCGAGTTTATCTTGTTCTGCAAGTTTTTGTTCTAGGTCTCGAGTTTCTGTTATGTTGACGATTGTCATTAGCCACATATTTTGCTCACCACGGATATGTACGAGGTTGAATAGAAGATGCGCATCACCGACTTGTTGCTCTGATTTAAAGCTTTGACAGTCATTTTCCATGATATGGTATAACATATCTGAGGATGTATGAAGGATGGTATGTAAAGCTTTTCCTCTGCAATTAGGTTGCAGGTTTAATAAGGTTTGCGCTGCTGGATTAAAGTCATGAATGTAGAATTTATCATCTAAAATAACCATGCCTTCTTGCATGGTATATAAGATTTGTTTGTTTAAGGCTTGTAGTTTTTTATGAGCCTTGGTTGCACTATGCTCTGCTTGCTGCAAACTTGAATGCCGACGGGCAATCAGTGCCATAATACCACCAGCAAGGAAAAATAGAGAGGTTTGTAGTAGAATTTTTAAGGTGTGCTCGTCGGTAATGGCTATATGTTGTAATACGGCATAACTATAAATAGCAATAAGGTAAGTTATGGCAGCCAACACAGCAGTAGCAAGCACAAGCAACACGCGTGCTTGAGCTCCAGCAATGATAATAATCACACCCAACAGGAAGACCAAAGGGCTAGCAATACCACCACTGATAAATATCAATAAACCAATAAGTATGAAGTCAGAACATAGTTGGAAAAGAAGGCTCCAAACAATAGGTTTGAGTTGTTGCAGCAGTACCCATTGGGCAACCATAAGAAAGAACCATATAAAAAAAATGGTTAGTAATGTGATATGAGGGTTAGGTTGCGCACCCTTGGTAAACCAAGAGAAAGCAGCAAGAAGAACAACAGAGCCAATATTTCGGGCTATAAATAATCGGTTTAAGCGGCTTCTCTCATAAAACCCTTGAAAAACAGAGTCAGTGGTTACGGGCATAGTTAGGATATGACTTTACACCACCGAAGCCATCATGAATATAGGTAGATACATGGCAATCACAAGACCACCAATCACAACACCTAAGAATGCCATGATGGCAGGCTCCATTAGTGCTGTCATATTATCAACGGCTGTATCAACTTCTTCTTCATAAAAATCAGCGATTTTACCCAACATTTCTTCCATAGCACCCGTTTGTTCACCAATGCCAATCATTTGTGTTACCATGATAGGGAAAATACCACTTTCTTCAAGTGGTTGGCTTAAGGATTGCCCTTGACTGATAGAGTCTTTAGCATTGATAACTACTTCTTCAATCACTGCATTGCCTGATGTTTCAGCTACGGTATCCATAGCTTCAAGAATAGGTACACCTGCAGCACTTAAGGTCGAGAAGGTGCGTGTAAAACGTGCAACAGCTCCTTTACGAAGTACATCCCCAATAGCAGGTAAATTTAGCATCAGTTTATCCAACTGATAGTTCCCTGCTGGTGTTTTATAAATAGCCTTAATGGCAAAAAAGATGGCAATGGGTACACCAAATACCAAATACCAGTATTCAACAAAACCATCGGATATTGCCATCACAATTCGGGTGGGTGCAGGAAGCTCAGCACCAAAATCGGCGAACATTTCTGCAAAAATAGGCACCACGAAAATCATCAAGATAGATGTTACGATAAAAGAAATCACCAAAATGGATGCAGGATAGACCATGGCTGATTTAACCTTAGCTTTTAGGGATAGTGATTTTTCTTTGTATTCACAAATACGTAAAAGAATAGTATCTAAAATACCACCTTTTTCACCTGCCTCAACCAATGAGCAGGTGAGGCGATCAAATTCATTGGGAAATTTACGTAATGTTTCTCCAAATGGTGTGCCGCTTTCTAATTCTGTTTGAATACCGTGGAACAGTTTGGATAAACCCTTATGGTCAGTACCTTTTTGTAATAACTCGAAACATTGTACCAAGGGTAAACCTGCATTAATCATGGTGGATAGTTGCCTAAAGAATATACTGATGTCTTTTTCGGTGACCTTTGGATCGCCACCAATGTGGATTTCAATAGGTTTTTTCTTTACTTTAATGTCAGTGAGGTTTTGTCTGCGTAGTGTTGCAACGGCAACATCTTTATTAACCGCCTCAAATTCACCTTTTACTTCTTTTCCTTGTCTATTTTTTGCAGTATAAATAAATTGGGGCATATCAATCTCCTACAGTGGTACGCAAACACTCTTCTAGTGTGAGAACACCTTCTTTGACTTTATTCAGTGCTGCCATGCGTAATGTTTTTACGCCTTCACTTATAGCAATTTCATTAATCTCATCTGAATTTCTACCAGCATACACAGCATCGCGAATGTTGTCTGAGACGGGCATCACTTGATAAATGCCGACACGACCCTTGTAGCCCGTGCCATTACAAATACTACAGCCTTTACCTTGCATGGGTGTAAATGTATCCAAATCTTCTTTTTTTAGCCCTGCATTAAGTAATGCATGCGGGTCTAATTTGATAGGCTCTGCGCATTCACTGCAAATGCGCCGACCCAAACGTTGTGCTGTGACCATATTCACCGCAGAGCCCACGAGGAAAGACTCAATGCCCATGTTAACCATACGAGTCATGGTGGATGGGGCATCATTGGTATGCAAGGTTGCTAATACCAAGTGACCTGTGAGTGCAGCTTTAATACCAATCGCTGCAGTATCATAATCACGAATCTCACCAATCAGAATAACATCAGGGTCTTGGCGCAAGAATGATTTAAGAGCAGCAGGGAAGTCCATGCCAATGGCAGGATTAACATTGACTTGGTTAATACCCATAAAGTTAAACTCTACAGGGTCTTCTGCCGTACAAATATTGATACCTGGTTTGTTTACTTCTGCCACAGCGGAATACAAACTTACTGTTTTACCTGAGCCTGTAGGCCCTGTAACCAAAACCATGCCGTAAGGTAGTTGTACGGTTTCTTGGAATACCTTTAAATCATCAGGTTCATAGCCTAATTTGGTTAAATCGGTCTGTAAGTTGGACTGATCCAAAAGCCGCATCACCACTTTTTCACCAAATAGGGTGGGTAACACAGACACACGAAAATCGACAGTTTTGGCTTTAGATAAGCGCAGCTTCATCCTACCATCTTGGGGTATTCTACGCTCGGTAATATCGAGTCGGGCTTGGATTTTAAGACGCGAAACCAGTGCGTCACGCATATTCATAGGAGGGCGCATGATTTCCTGCAGTACACCATCAACACGGTAGCGTACTCGAAGAACTTTTTCATAAGGCTCAATATGGATATCCGATGCACCGCGCTTGATAGCATCAAGCAGAATAAGGTTCACCAGTTTAACCACAGGGGCTTCTTCACTGGCGGAGGCTAAGGTGTTTTCATCAGCTTGAAACTCTTCAGCTTCAACAACAGACATATCATCAGCACCCATTTCTGCCATGACATCTTCTAACTCTTGACCTGTTTGGCTGATTTCCTCAAGTTTTGCCATTAATTCGCTTTCACGGACAATCACTACATCAATTTGACTGCCTGCAATAAATGCCATTTCATCCATACTGTTGATGTCATAGGGATCAGCAACAGCTAAAGTGATAATATTTCCTTTACGTTTGACAGGAATAGCATGGTTTTTAAGCATGATATCAACAGGGATTTTGGTTAATTCTGTATCAATATCTAAACTTTTCAGGTCAATAGCTGGGCGACCAAAGGTTTGGCTGATAAACTTGACAAGCTCATCTTCTGTAAAAACCCCTGCTTTGACCAAAGATGCAGTTAATGTTTCACCATTTAATTTCATATTTTTCATGGCTTCTTCAAGCTGCTCTTGGGTGATAGCATTTTTACGTAATAAAATCTCACCTAGTCGTGTTTTCTTCATATCATGTCCCCCAGCCAGGCAGGTTTAAAGGCTGTCTTGCTAATTCACGCTCTACCCAGTGTAGAGACTCTAACTTATCTGGCAAGCTAAGATGTCCAGATTGTATAGCATCGTGATGCCAGAAGTAGAAAGAAGCAATACCTTGTGCAATAAGCATAGGTAATCCATCTGTTGTGTCATAACCGCCAGATGCTGCCGCTAACGTAAAGGCAGTGTTTCCTGAGGGTTTGTAAACAGCATCTATAGCTACACCTTTCCCAGCGATGCTAAAAGGGAAAGTGTCACCTTGTTGTAAACCAATGCTGGTCGTATTGATGATTGTTTTACATGTTTTACATGCTTGGCTTATATCTTCTTGCTGCCAAGCAAGTTGTATCATTTCAGTTGTATAATTTTGTTTTGTTTGATGAATCATTTGTTCAACACGTTGTGCACTGCGGTTACAGATATAAATTGTTTTTACGCCTTGTTTTACGAGTGCATGAATCACAGCTTTGGCTGTGCCTCCTGCGCCAAATAGTAACACTGGTGCACTCAAGTCTGCTTCAACACCTTGCAAGACGGAGGCAAAACCTTGCCAATCGGTATTGGTAGCTAACCATTCATTGTCTGTGCGTTTAATCGTGTTGACGGCACCAATAGTGTGTGCGTCAGCGTCAGCATTGACCAAAGCTAAGGCTGTTTCTTTATGCGGTACGGTAATATTTAGACCTTGAATATGTGAAGCATGTAAACCCAATAGCGCAAGGTTTAAGGTATCTGGAAGCACATGAAATGGGGTATAAATAGCATCTTGCTTGGCTTGTTCTAGAAAATAATTCTGAAAAAGGGGTGATAGTGAGTGGCTAACGGGGTCACCAATGATGCCATATAAGGATGTTTTACCATGGATTGTTGTCATGTTCTAAACGTAGATTAATCCAAGTCCATTGTCAAAAAGTGTAATTAAATAGGGTCTTTATCGCTTACATTGGCACTTTCAAAAGTTGCCATTTCGCGGTGTAAAGCGATGGCTGATTGCAATAAGGGTAAGGCAAGAGCCGCGCCTGAACCTTCACCGAGACGTAATTGTAAGTGAAGTAAAGGTGAGAGTTGTAGTTTTTTGAGGGCAAGTGCATGCCCTTGCTCTTGTGACTGATGGCTCGCCAGCATCCATTGTTGAATATGGGGTTCGTATTGTTGAGCAGCAAGTGCTGCGGCTGTGGTAATGAAACCATCAAGTAGAATAGGGATACCTTGTTCTGCTGCCTCTAGATAAAAACCTGTAATCGCTGCGATTTCTAAACCACCTACTTGCGCCAAGTAAGATTCTGCTTCTATACCTTGAACCTGAATACGCTTTAAAGCTTGTTGGACTACATTTACCTTGTGTGTATGGGCTTTGGCATTAATACCTGTGCCATGACCTACAATATCTTCAGGTTTTTGTTGGGTAAACAAACAAATAAGACAAGCACTTGCTGTGGTGTTACCAATACCCATATCACCAGCGATGAGGATATTTGCCCCATTGTTGATGGCTTTTTTTGCTTCTTGTCTGCCTACTTGCATGGCTTGTGTACATTCATCCACTGTCATCGCAGGGCTAACTTTAAGGTTGGCAGTGCCAGCGCATACTTTAGCATGTGTGATGCCTTGGATATGTTGCGTATCAAGTAACACGCCTACATCAATAATTGAGAGTGTTGCCGCAGCTTGTTTTGCCAAAACATTGATGGCTGCACCACCTTGGCTAAAGTTTTTAAGCATTTCTGTAGTCACTACAGAAGGAAATGCTGAAATACCTTCTTCTGTTACACCGTGGTCTGCTGCAAAAATTGCAATATGTGGTACGAGTTTGTCGGGTATGTGTTTACCTTGGCGAGCAGCAAACCAACAGGCTATATCTTCTAGTTGACCGAGTGAACCTTGCGGTTTGGTTAGTGTGTTTTGGTATTTTCGAGCTTCCTGCTCAATTTCAGCGTTCCATGCTTGTATAGTCATAGGCACTAGTTTAGTTATTATTTACTGGTAGACAACCAAGTGTTAATTTCTTCAAACATCGGGTGCTTGGGATATTTGGCTGTAAAGGTTTGTAAATACTCACGACCCTTAGTTTCATTACCATTTTGTGCATAACATGATGCCAAAGCAAGTAATGTGTTGGCTTTAAGCATATCATTATCAGTAGATTTAAGCAGACCTTCAAAGACAGCTTCACCCTGTTTCGGTGTGTCTGACTCGCATAACTTGGTGCCATCTTCAAATTGTTTTACATCATTACGAAACGCAGAGTCTGATGAAAGGTCGCCTTCCCAGTGTGGTTTAAGTGCGCTCTCTGTGGTTTCTGCACCACGAACACCAATGACAGCAGTTGCAGTGGTATTGGCTGCATGTTTTCTTGGGATAATACGTTTTATTTTTCCCCATAATGAACTAAAAAATGAGCTTTCAGATTTAACAACTTGATAGGTATTACTTTTATCTGTGTTCTCTACCGCTATTGCCTGACTTGAAATAAGTCCGAATGATAAGCAAATGATAATAAGGTGTTTCATAGTTGTTTCTCCTTTGGTTGAAGCATAATGCTTATTTCTATGTGTTAATCTGTGACTTGTATCATGCTTATTGATGTAGCAAGAATGCTAGTTGCTCGTAGCGTTTAGGGACTTGGTCATCAATCGCTGTTGCTTCATCAAATATAAGCTTAGCTTTGAGTGCATCACCCATTTTATAATAGAGCATTGCAATATTCACCTTAATATCTGCATTGTTAGGTGCTGCTTCAGATGCTTGTTGATACATAGGCAATGCTTTTTGATAGTTTTGTTGCATATAATAAATATTACCTAAGTTATTAAGTGCTGCAACATTATTGGGCTCTTTCTGACGTATACTCTTTAATTCTTGCACTGCTTGTTCATACAAACCATTACGAGCATACACCACGGCTATTTGCATTTGTGCTTGGGTATTGCGGGCATCCAAAGCCAGCATAATGCGATACGGTCTTACCTGACGCTCTAGTGCCTTAACGGCTAAAATAGCCCACTCTTTTTGAATTTTATCGCCGACAATACTTGGCTCAGGGATGGTTAAAGCAAAGTTTGCAGGTGGTAAGGTTACAGGAGGGTAGCTCTCCCAAGCTTTTGCTAACGGCATGATTTTCATTTTACCCTGTTTACCATACAAGTGATATTTTTTAGCACCTTCTGCCCATGCCTCATTAAAGCTTGAGGCAATAAGCGTAGCCTCCAATGGAATCCAAACTTGGTCATTGATAATCGCTAAAGCATTATCATTGAGGCTAATTGAACCACTGCGAGAGGCTGGCACACCAGTGTTAAACATCATTAAGAGATGTTGCGGTACATCTAAGATAGCGGTTTCTATGCCTAGGTTTGATAGAGCTGCAACCAAAAGAATGGATAAGTCATCACAGTCACCACTGCGTTGCCGCAAGGTTTCTCTTGGGAATTGTACGGTATCAAGTTGGTTGGCACCTAGTTTTCCGTAGGGAGTATTGGGATCAACAAGGTATTTGATGCCATAGGCGGATAAACCGTTATATACAGTCATTGCCTTAGCAACACGTGGGTTTACAGCACCACCTTTAGGGGCATATGTATTGACCAACTGGCGAACAAAAACAGCCAATACATCATCTTTGGGCGTTGCAAAAGAACCAACCATGTCCAACTTATCCCATGTGATGGCATTTTTACCATAAATGGTCATGGTTTCATGGCGTGTATCGACATGTGGCTTACCTGATAAGTAATACTCAGCACGTACTTCACTCTGTACACCTGTATCTTCATCAATGCTTAAAATACGATTGTTAAAAGCAGCCAATAAAGGCACTTCAACTTCACCACCTGCAGGCACACGCTCAACAACGGTGGTTGTAGGAAAGTCCATATACTCTTTTACAAAAAAGGATATTTTTATATTGGTGTAATCAACACCAGAAGCATTGTTTATTTTTAAAGTTGCTACAGGAACATCAGTGTATTGTTTGTACGCTGCAGAAAATACGCGAGCAAATTGTGGTGTGTTAAGCTTTAAGCCTACTGCATTGCCACCTGCATCAGCAGAGCGTTTTTTCTGCAAATATGCAGTGTTGAGTTGAAGGCGATATTTAGCATTGTCTGGGGCGAGGTTTACAGCTTTCTCGAAAGCTGAAATAGCCAAGTCAAAAGATTGACGTGCGAGATATATATTACCACTTAAAATTAGCGGTGCAGGGTTGCGTACATCCAGTAACATAGCTTTATCTGTAATTGCAATGGCCTCATCATACATATGATTGTCAATATATGCTTTGCTCAAAGCAAGATAGACATCCATATTATCATCTTCGATTTTCATGGCTTTTTTCAGTGTGGAAATACTGGCTGGAATCATACCTCGTGCACTTTGTACTTCAGCTAGTACCAAGTGTGCATCCACAGATGAAGGGTTAACTTTGAGTGCTTCTTGTGCATGTTTGTCTGCTTCAACCATGTTGCCTATAGCAATTGCGGCACGAGCTAGCTTCAATTGAGCAGTGATATTTGATTTGTCGATGGCAGCAGCACGTTTATAATGGTCATAAGCACAAGATAAATCTTTTTTAGCTTCACAAGATGAGGCTAATCGCATATGCACATCAAAATTATTATCGTCCACAGCATTAGCCTTGATGAGGAACTCAGTTTCACGAGCAGGTTGATTGAGTTTGGCGTAAGCATTGGCCATGGATAACCAAATGTTGGCATTGTTTGGGTCTGTTTGCCCAGCCTTGGCTAACATGGCTAAAGCCAATGGTGCTTTGCCTTCGGCAAGTGCGACTTGACCTAGGACATAATAAGATGTGCCTTTAAGTTCAGAAATCCCTGACATACGTGTTGCCAAGGTGCGTGCATCAGCAAGGTTTCCTTTAATCAAATGTAGTTTGGCAAGCTCAGCTAGTGCTTGTTGATGTTTTGCATCCAGGCTTAGAGCGCGTTCATAAGCAACAATAGCATCATCATACATCTGATATTTGGTATATGTCCTTGCAATTTCAAGCCATGAGTTAATGTTGTTTCCAGCAAGTTGGGTGGCTAACAATAATTCAGATTTCGCATCTTTTTCAGCACCCAGTTTAAAATTGGCATCAGCAAGTGCTAAGTGCCAAGTGGGTGATGTTGGCTCAAGGTTAACGGCCTGGCTAAGGTAATAAATTGCACTGGGCACATCATCTAGCTGCATTAATGCGTGTGCTGATAAGCTGTATAAGTAAGCATCAATATTTCCATTGGCTTCTGCAGTATCCACCAAAGATTTCACATCCAGCCACGCTTCTTTTTGCATTAAAGCTTCAGCTTGAAGATAAATGGATTGCTGTTGCCAAGATGCGAATTGCCCGAGTTTTTTAAAGGTAAAACTAGCTTCATCAAAGTTGTGTAGAGCCATCTGTGTTTTACCAAGGTATAACCAAGCTTGTGCATGTTTAGGATTGGTTAATGTTGCTTCACTTAATAAATCCAATGCGTGCTCATAATCTTGGGATTGAAAAGCTTTATAGCCTAACCAAAAAATATCTTGATAAATGGTGGACAGTGCACTGTTTTTACCTAGTGCTGTAGATGCTGAAATCCTATATTCTGTGAATGGGAATTTTTCACGGTCAAGTGTGATTTCTGGTTGAACACTCTGTTGCACCATTTGGAATGGAGAGGAAATATCTTTGCGTCCGTAAATATTATAATAACCAGTGAAATGATTGTTTGCTGCAAGCCATTGTAGGTGTGCCTGCTTTTCATCACCCGTGATGCTAATGTTCCTCACCTTTTTGGGTGGAAAAAGAGCAATAAATGTATGGCGAGCATGGTTTGCAGTGTCAAGTATGGTAATCACATTGGGCTTGGAAGGAATAGGGTTAAATATCCAGTTGTTACCATTACCAAATAGGCTTCCAGATGCTTTAAATAAACTTAAAGCGGGTTCTGCACTAAGATCTAAATTGATACTGACTGTGCTTTGTAATGCTTGTTTTGCCAAGGTCTTTAACTGAGGGACAGAATTAGCTTGTAGTTTTGTATTAGATGTTGCCCACTGTTTATCGTAACCAGCTTGCGCTTGTTGAGAGCTTGGTGAAAAACGATAAATATACTGATTATTATGATACACCCAAACACTAAGTGGGTTGTTGGCTGTAGAAACCATGGCATACAACATATTACCTTGGCTTGTCATAATATCATGGATGATTAAAAATTCATGGCGGTGCTCTGCGGGGTAGCCCAGTTGTGTGAGCAGCTTACCTTTGTTGGAATATACAAGAATTTTTCGTAGCTCTGCATCGGCAACATAGACATCACCATTGCTGCCAACAGCAACAGCCATAGGTTCTTTCAATGTGACAGAATCACCTTTGGTATTACCTATAGACTGCTTAAACAAACCATTGCGGCTAAATACTTGGATACGTTTGTTGCCTGTGTCTGCGATGAAAACAGCGTTTTGCGTTACGGTTAAGGATGAGGCATCGGATAAATCACCATCACGTCGGCCTTTGCTGCCAAAGGCAAATTTAAATTTTCCTGATTTGTCGAATACTTTAACCCCTTTATCATCTAAAATGAGTAGTTCATTTTGGTCAAAAGTCGCTTGGACAGGGTCGTTAAACTTGCTGTTTAACTGTTGTAATACAACGCCATCATGTGAACGGATAGAAACACTATCGTTTTTTGTATTTAGGCACAAAATTTGTTCTGCACCATAAATGTAAGACTTTTCACAAGCTGATAATAATACGGAAGAAGGTAGTATGCTCATGTGGTCTTGTTCAAGGCTTAGGTAACCAGTGTCTTGCCAATCCAGTTGGAAGATTTCAATTTTTTTATTGCCTTGGTCAGCAACATAAAGCTTACCATCCACATCCAATGCTAGGCTGCCTACACGTTGAAACTGTCCTCTTCCTTTGCCGTTGGTGCCAAAAGAAGATAAAACTTTCATGTTTTCCCAATCGATTTCTAAAATATGTCCACTTTTCTTTTCGGCAACAATCAATACACCATCAGGGCGCACCGTCATGGCAGTAAGCTTGGCATTATTATGTTCAAATAGTTTGAACTCATCTTTACCGAGTATAGTGTCTAATTCACCCAGAGCCGAGTAAATAGATATTCTACCGCCACCCGTTTCATCCAGTACATATACTCTGCCTTTGCGATCCACTGCAATATGCGTGATATGTTTTAAATTTAAATCTTCTGAAGCACCTGTAGCATCATCACCAAAGGTGAATAAAAACAAGCCCTCTGGGGTAAAAGCGGATATTCTATCATTGCCAGCATCGGCAATATATATGATGCCATGTTTTGACCATGCTGCGGCAATTGGGTTAT
>JALWRX010000086.1 GCA_027080505.1 Ghiorsea sp. | reverse complement strand
ATGCTTTTTGAATAGACTTACTCCAATACCACATCAATAATATTTCTGCGAGAACACCTAATATCCAGAAAAAGCCAATTTCTGCTCCTGAATAACCTGCGTCAATCATATATAAACTAAAAAAACCATAATATGCGCCATGCGATGCTTGCATACAAAATCCGATAAAAAGCAGCCACATAAAAGCTTTTGGGTTGGGTTCAGACATGGTTTGCCCGTTGGGGCTGCTTGTTTGGCTTAAATCAGGAAAACCTACGGCTGCAAGCGTGGTAAGCACCAATAAACCTGTAAGTATCCAAGGAAACAAGCTGATGCTGTCGCCAACCAAATACATGCCACCTGCAAACGATGCGATAACAAAACCTACAGAGCCCCAAACCCTTAATCGCCCATAACTCATGATGGATATTTCTGATACAACCAAAGATAGACCGTCTGTAAGTGGTAGGATTGCAGCCCAAAAGAAGCCGAAAATAATGACGATAGCGAGCAATACATTGATGTCCCAATGCGGAATAAGTAATGCGGATGCAGATGTAGCAAGCCCAGATGTGAGCAGTAAAAAAGTGCGCGTATTGGTGTTTCGGTATTCTAGTAAAAGACCTGCAAGGGGTGGTGCAATCACTTTTGCAGCGGCGAGTGCGCCGACAAAAATACCAACCCATACCGTAGTCATACCTAAACCCGTGAGGTAAACAGGAAAATAAGGCAGGATTAGCCCCATGGCAGCAAAGTATGCTGCATAAAATAGGCGAATGGCGATAAGGGATTGCTTGGAAATCACAGCGGGATACTCTTAGCTATGCTCATGTTGTAAAGGCTCATGTTGGGCGGATTTATCTCTTTTTTAGATTATGCTTGACCTTAGACCATACTCCATGGTTTATCATTGCTGCATGAAGATTGGAGAATTAGCTAAGCTGGCTGCGGTGAACATTGATACCATACGTTATTATGAGCAACGGCAACTGTTGGCGCAGCCCAAGCGTACGTCATCGGGTTATCGCCGCTACGTTAAGCAAGATTTGATTCGGCTTAAGTTTATTCTTCATGCCAAGACGCTGGGATTTACACTTGAGGAAATTAAATTGCTTCTTTCATTGCGCACTGATCAAAGTAGGTGTGAACAGGTGAAGCAGATTGCTTCGAGTAAAGCCAAAGAGATTGCACTTCGTATTCAGAGTTTATCTCATATTCGGGATACACTGCTAGAGCTTGCTGAGCAATGCGGACAAGAAGGAAAACAGGATGTTTGCCCAATCTTAAAAGCCATGGAGAAAAATGATGAGTGATATGCCATCACATCCTAAGGTATCCTTGTTGGCGGCAGTGCTAACGGGGAGTTTGGCATCGGCATGTTGTGTAGGTCCGTTTGTTTTTGCTTTATTAGGGTTTGGTTCAGTATCTTTTTTTATGATGTTAGAGCCGCTGCGACCATTGTTTTTTAGTGCCACTATAGCTTTGTTGCTTTGGTCTGGCTGGAAATATTGGCACAATCGAAAAATATGCCTTGAGCAAGGGTGCAAAACACCTAGCCCTATTGGGGTTATTTCTTTGCTGTTATTGTCTATCGCATTACTGTTTTTTCCTTATATATATTGATGTTTGTGGGGTTTTAATATGCAGAAAAACACATTGCTTAAAGTTGGTGTTGCAGGTTCATTGCTTGCTGCATTATGTTGCTTTACGCCACTTTTGGTTGTTTTGTTAGGTGTTTTAGGGCTTGCAACATGGGTTGGATATTTGGATGTGGTACTGCTTCCAATATTGTTTTTGTTTCTTGGTTTAACGATATATGCCTTGTTTCATAAAGGAGGTAATGATGAACAAAACCATCATAGCTGATTCAATGATTACTTGCCCAATATGCGGCTTTAGTAAAAAAGAAACCATGCCAACCGATGCTTGTCAGTGGTTTTATGAGTGTACATCTTGCCATACTGTGCTCAAGCCCAAAGCTGGTGATTGCTGTGTGTATTGCTCTTATGGGGATGTGCCATGCCCACCCATACAAGTCAAAGGTGTTTGTTAGTAGCTTGATGCTGTTTTTTTTTATAGCATGGTCATATATGGATAAGGTGATGGTAGGCTTATGAAAATCGAAGTGTGTTTAGGACAAAATTGTAAACCTTATGGCGGGCAAGACTTGGTGGATGCTTTAAAGGAAAAAGGTATCCCTTTTACAACATTTGAATGCCGTAGTTTATGTACTTATGCACCAGTTGTTTTTGTGGATGATAAAGCCAAGCTCAAAGCTACACGAGATGACTTATATATTGAGTGAAGTTATTCTTGGCACTTGGTACAGGTGACACGGTGATATTCTCCCTGCCGTAACACGCGAAAGCGGAGTGCTATGTGGGGTTCAACGGGAGGCCCCATCCTGTGCCTACATTATGTTGATGCAGTAAAGGCATCTGCTAATATATCATTTTCAGTTAGTCCATGTTGCAATAATGTTTCTTTCATAGTTTGTACCACAGCATCATCACCACATAAATATGCTCGTTTGCCAGTGCAATCCCCTAAGGTGTCGATAATCAGCTTATCAATTATGCCTTGTTTGCCATTGGCGGGAGCATCGCCTTGAAGTACACAAGGGATATAGCTTAGGTTATTTACATCATGAACCATATCTTGGATTTCATTTTGATAATACAAACCTTCTTGGTTGAGGCTGGCATGAAACAGATAGATTTGCCCCTGATGATTGGATTCTAAAGCATCACGAAGAATGCCAAATAAAGGGGAGAGCCCCGTGCCTACACCTGCTAAAATAATGTCTTGTTCAGGTTTATCTTGTTGATAATAACATGCGCCAGATGGCCCTGATATTTCAATGTTTTCACCACGCTGTAATTCATCACATAACCAATTGCTCATGCGTCCATTGGCTATACGTTTGATGTGTAGCTCCATAAAGTTTTCACAGGGTAAAGAGGCAAGGGAATAGCTGCGCGTGAGTTGGCTTTCAGGTTGGATAAGATTGATAAATTGCCCTGCTTTGTACTGTAGTGATTCAGGGCGCACCAAACAAAGACGCAACACATCATCATTGAGCCATGTTTTTTCGAGAACCATGGTGGTGTAATTTGCGAAGTCAGAAATATTCTTTTCAGCAAAAGTGACGTTATCTTTGGTGGCAACTTCTATACTGATGTCTTGGCTTGGCTTGCATATGCAGGGCAGGAAACAGCCTTGTTCTTGCAAATGTTTATCCAATGGTTCTTGGCTTTCTGTAGGCACTTCCCCTTGTGTCACTTTACACATACAGGCTTGGCATAAGCCACCTTGGCAACTGTAGGGTACAAATGCACCTTGTTCGAGCAGGCTAGCTAATAAGGGTCTGCTAGGGTCACATGGGTATGTTTTATCTTTGAATGTTACTTGAATACTCATTTTCAATCGTCCTCAGTTGGAAGTTCAACCTCATGTTGTTCGGTGTTTGGTAACTCTGGTGGTCGCACATTGACCAAACGACAATTTAAGGCTTGTTTAAGTGCCTGAACATGGGGGTCATTTTCAGCGTCTTGCCAAAGTTTTCGTTTATATTCATTGGCTTTGCGTTGTTTTTGTTGCAATAAACTTTCGCCATCTTCAGTGGTACGTTTTCCCCAGATGACGGTACGTTTTAACCATGTTTCAAAATCTTGTCTATCTTGGGTGGTGATTGCATCTTGCTGATGTGCATCCAGCAAAAGTGAGACCTCATCATCAAAACGCTGGCAAAGCACATGCTCTAACATGGCAGCAATACCGGGTTTGATTTTATGATACTGCTGCATGGCTTCTTCCCATGATTTGGGCGGGGAAATAGATGCAGGCTCTTCAGGTCTTTCTTTAGCCTTTTGTTCTGCAATGCTGTTTGTGTCACTGCTTTGTATTGTGGGTTCAATGTGTTGTGGGCTAGGCGTATTTACCGTTTCTTGAGCAGCATGGGGGGCTACTTTTTGGGTAAACTCACGCTTTTTTACAGGTTCTACGTTTTTAGCTGTTTTTTTTTCTGTTGTATTTTGTGCAGGCACTTCTTTTTCAGGCGGTGATATAAAATGAAGGTGAGCCAAACGCATTACAATCATTTCAGCACCACGTTGCTCATCAATCAGCGGTAAATCGCGTAAGCCATGAATCAATACTTGATAACGCATATCCAAAGCTTGTTCATTCCAGCAGTCGGCTTGTTGTTGAACCCATGCTTGCGCAGCGCTGCTCATACCTTGCGGCACCA
>JALWRX010000085.1 GCA_027080505.1 Ghiorsea sp. | reverse complement strand
ATCAATTTTACATCATACGTGTTTTTTGCGTCGAAGCACACCAAGGGTAAACCTGTAACATTAAATACTTGCGTGATAAAGTTGCGCTCCATAAGCGCCTGTTCATCGGGCTGTACTTGTTCATCCAACTAACCCCTGCAACGATGACTAAACTAGTGGCTTCACATAACACAAATGGGACTTGAACCCCTTGCAGCTTTTGCACATAAGCTGCACGTTTCTTCTTACTCAGACCATGACTCGTACGTATCACTTCTGCCATAGAAACACGCGAAAAAACAATATACTTATCGCCTATCGACTGCTGCAAAGCCTGGTAAAAGGCTCGTTGTTTTGCCGTAAAAAAGAAACGTCTTTTCTCAAACGGCATATCATCTAAGGTTTTAGTATGTACAAACTTCCATAAAACAAATGCTAAGGTAAACAATATGCCCAGTACTAAAATTACAAACACACTCATAAACCCCTCCATCCAATTGCACATAGTAGGTTGTGTACACCCCACTGGCACGTGATATTTATCACCAAGACTAAAAAGGATGTTCATGCTTAAAGATTATGCAAAGAGTGACTTCTGGCATGTTTTCATGCATAAACCAATAAATTCTTGCTATACACAAAACCTACAAGCACCTTTACGCTATGCTTCAACGAATCTTTATCAGTTTTATATTCGCATCTTGCCTAAGTTTCCAAGCTCGTGCTGCCAGTGATATTGAAGTTGCAGGTGATATGCTACAAATTATCATCCCTAGCCTTGCTTATGGTACGACATTGTATTTGGATGATACCGAAGGTGAAAGCCAAATGTACCAATCCTTTTTCACCAACTTGGGCATCACTTACACACTTAAAGTTAGTATCAATCGCACCCGCCCTAATGGGGGTGACCATTCCTTCCCATCAGGGCATACTTCTGCTGCATTTCAGGGTGCTGCATTTATTCACGCAAGATATGGTTGGAAATATGCTTTACCAGCCTATATCGGCGCATCATTTGTGGGCTATAGCCGTGTTTATGCCAATAAACATTACACCTCGGATGTACTTGCAGGGGCTGCGATTGGTACATTAAGCAGCTTTTATTTCGCAACACCTTACAAAGACATAAACATTCAACCTACCGCTAACAACGGTAAATATGGGTTGCAGGTAAGCACAACATGGTAGATTTAAAGTTTGAAACCACAGAGCTGGGCAGTCAAGCCAATGCTACGGTGATTTGGTTGCATGGTTTGGGTGCAGATGGCTTTGATTTTTTGCCTATCGTACCGCAACTTGGTTTGCCTCATGATGCCAATATCCGCTTCATCTTCCCCCATGCGCCAACCATGCCCATCACCATGAATGGTGGTTACATCATGCCTGCATGGTATGACTTGTATTCACTCAAAGTGGATGACCCCGATACCAACCGTCAGGATGAAGCAGGCATCAAACAGTCCGCCGAACGCATCAAACAACTTATCCAACAAGAAAATACGCGTGGTATCCTTAACGAACGCATCATTTTAGTCGGTTTTTCCCAAGGGGGTGCTATGGCACTTTATACAGGGCTGACCGTAGATAAACCACTGGCTGGCATCATGGGTTTATCGTGCTACCTACCCCTTCACACCCAAATAGAAAAAACACTCAACCCCGCCACAAAAAGCACCCCCATTTTCATGGCACATGGCAAGCAAGACCCTGTAGTTTTACATGAATACGGCAAAGCTTCTGCAGATTTTATAAAAAAACTTGGTTATCAAGTGGAATGGCATGAATACAACATGGAACACAGCGTTTGCCCTGATGAAATTCACGCCATTGGGCAGTGGATTTCATCAAAGCTAGGACTGCAATCTTAGTTCGACTGACCTTTTAAAAAGTTATTGGCTTCAATATGGTTAGGGAAACGTTTAAGCACTCGCTGATAAGTCGCTTTCGCCTGCTCTTCTTTATCCTGCCAAGCGTAAGACCTTGCTAAATAAACTAAAATCGTTGCATCTGAAGGATAATAAGCTGCCATAGATTGACTATGTTTCTCAAGTGTTCCCCATTGACGCAAACCTTCTTCACATGCCATAAGTCGAACATGCGCCAAATAATGATACGGTGACTGTCCAACCACTTGTTTTAAATAACGACTGGCTTCTTTCCAACGTCCTTGTGCCATTAAAGGCAAGCTTATGCCTAGTCGCGCATCAAAAGAACGTGAATTAAAATTTAAAGCACGTTTATAGCTATCAATCGCATCATTGTAGTTACCCTGAAGATAGTTCAACCAACCATAACGAAGCAGGGCATACTCACTTGCTTTATGATTTAACAGTGGTGTCAGCACTGCAGCTGCTTTTTCATACTCACCTTTGCTTTCTAACACATGCGATTTTTGCCAAGCCTCTTGGTTTTCACTGGCAAAAGCAGTATTTGCCAAACCCAAACTTAATAAACTTACAATTATAAACTTTTTCATTATTTTTATCCTTTTTACCATGATTTACTAATACTGATATATGCAAGACTATTGATATAAGATGCATTGGTTGCTTGATCCAAATACTGATCCACACTGAACATCAGCATGCCATCGACATAATGGCTTTGCCATGCAATGCCTATAGAACCACCGCCCTGCTGTTTATCTACCAAGCTATAAATAGCAGCAGCATCACCATCTACAGCTAGAATACGTTCGCCAACAAGCGCATTAATAAAATACTGAGAAAAAACAGAACCTGGCGCAGTCCAATGCGTTAATTTAAACTCTACCGCCTGTGTAGATGACACCACACCACTTCCTGTATCTGTAGTATCAATCAAATAACCACGCGTTTGCAGCCAATCTGCACCTTGATTAAAGGCAAAACCCAATGTGGGTGTATATTGTTTGGCTTCAAGACCTAAGTCGTATGTGGATTTGCTATATCCTAAATCTACATAAAAACTTTTTTGATAATTCACAAATGAGATTTGAGGTGCATAAGCCCGCACACTATCCTTGTAGGTAAAATCATCGCTTAAATCTGCTTGATGTACATCCAAGCGAAACTTAAATACACCACCCAGTGTGTCGCAAAAATAATTCCAATATGCACTCGCAAATGCCGACTGTTGGGCAATAGCAATACCATTATCAGTAAGTGTTAATTGTGACCCCGCCAACTTAACACCAGCCCGCTCCAAATAATCCATATTCAAACTTGCACCATAAGCATTAATCGCTGTTCGTGTGGTAGCTCCTGAATATGCCCCTGCCATCAATGAAACATCTGCATAACCTGACCAGTCATCAGCGTATGCCAAAGGGTTTAACGATAAACCAAGCAAAGCCACCAAACTATATTGACTTAGTTTCTTCTTCATAACATCTTTTTATCCTCCGCAGTAATTTGCCATGCAGGAATACCCGCATCGCCTTGTTGTGCAATTTCAAGCAAACTCGCTTCTAACTTTACCTTCTCACCCTTCAAAACAAGCGACATGCAACCTAGTTTTGGCTGAATTTCAGCCTTGATTTCAAATGCAACTTGTAAAAACATATTCTTAAACTGATGCCTTCCACGCTGAACCCATGCAGCGCCCTGCCACTGGCGTTGATACTCACTTTGCATGCCCATGGTTAAAGCAGGTGATAAAACAGCGCGTAAATATTGGCGCATGGTTAAAGGAAGTAATGCTAGGGGTGGTTCATCGTGCCAATGAATATTGCCTTCTTGCAGCGGGGTTAAACCCATGGTTAACAGCCACGCATCAAAAAATAAATCTGCTTTACCTTGTCGATTATAAAAAGCTAAAATGTTATCTTGTGTACTAAATGTGGCACTTGCACCTCGATCTGATACTAGGTGCAACTCACCAAGCAGGCTAAGCTCTACATGCAATGTGCGCTGACATTGCTCACCTTGATGTTCGACTTGATAGGTCAGTTTACGACCAACAGACAAGTTCAAACATTCACGCAACGCAGGGTCGTACTTTGCCGCAATCACACTTTGCCCTTCAGAAGGTTGGCTGAACAATCTAAAATCAGGTGTCACACCTTGTTTATCTTGCTGTAAAACTGATGTCAGATGAAATGCATGTGTATGTCCACCAAGCACATCACCCCACTGCACATGCATATGCAAATGCGGTTGTGGTGAGCGACCTGAACTGCCACATGCAGCAAGGCGAGTACCCACTGTTACATAAGCGCCAATATGTGTTTCAACACTGCCTTGTTTTAAGTGAGCCAATAAAAGATACAAACCATTATGCATACGAATAAGCACATGGTTTCCCCAATTGT
>JALWRX010000084.1 GCA_027080505.1 Ghiorsea sp. | reverse complement strand
GCAACCGTATCTTCAATTAATATTGCCAAAGTTGTTGGGTCTCGTGTTTCTTTCACATATTGCAGAAAACCCATGTTTTCAGCTTTACGCTGGCGTGTAAACTCCCCAAACGCCACATAAAATGAGTAACCCTCCACCAAAAAAGCAAAACCCAGAATACCAAAAGCAAGCCAGCTCATTTCTGGTGCATGCCCACTTTCTAACTGCCCAAAAGCATGCATCATGGTGTAAACACAACCCAAAAAGAAAATCGTAATCGCTGATACCAAGTTCCAAAAATAACGCTCTTGCCCATAACCAAAGTGATACTTGCCGTCGGCAACACGTTTCGACCGCTTAAGACCTAAAAACAGTAAACCTTGGTTCGCCGTATCCGCCAATGAATGAATCGCCTCAGCAAGTAAAGCGCTAGAACCTGAAAATGCAAAGCCTACAAATTTTGCAATCGTCACCGAGCCATTGGCAGCAATGGCTGTTATCACCGCTTTAGTCGAACCATCTTCACTATGTGACATTCATCAATCTCCGTTTACACTTGCCCAATGTGGACATACCAACATAAGTATTTCATCGTACATCAGTTACCCGTACTTCAAGACAACTATATTTATATTATTCAAGACCGCCATAGTCCTGTGGTTTGTGTGGTCGATCCTGCCTTAGCCAAACCTGTGATTGAAGCCTGCACACAGCTCAATATCACACCCACCCATATTCTCAACACCCATCATCACTGGGATCATACCGATGGTAATCAGCAACTTGTACAAACCTACCAATGTACTGTTGTTGGCAATCAGGATGATGCTTCGCGTATTCCATATATCAAACAAACTATTACTGCCAACAGCAACTTTTCACTCGGGCACTTACATATTCAAAGCCTTGAGGTCTATGGTCATACACTAGGGCATATCGCCTTTGTGATTGATGATGCTTTATTTTGTGGGGATACACTGTTTGGTGCTGGTTGTGGTCGCTTATTTGAAGGAAGTTTTGCCCAAATGTGGCAAAGTTTGCAAAAACTTGCCGCTCTCGACAAACCAACCAAAGTATATTGCGCCCATGAATACACCCTTGTAAACCTAGCATTCGCCCAAAGCGTTGATGCTGATAACATCTACCTTCAACAACGCATACGTAATGACAAAAACAAACGCCTTCACAAGCAACCAACCATCCCCTCTACCATAGGTTTAGAGCTTCAAACCAACCCCTTTTTACGCCCTTTAGACCCCAAGTTCTGCTCAACTTATAGCCAAACCCATGCAGTCGAAACCAAACCCTTACAAGTGTTCACAGCTCTGCGAGAAGCACGAAATCATTTTTAAGCTGCTAGCTATTTTGGGTCACTAAATTTGTGCTTGTAACTCAGGGCCAATATCATTGATAAACTGCAAATATTCTTCCTTCAGTTTTTCACCTTTAACATCTGACCCATTCATAAGACCATAGTTAAATCGCATTCTCACCCACAACGTGCGCTTGCTATTTTTGTAAGGTAACACTTCATATTTATCTGCAAAGTTTGGAAAATTACGTTCAATATAAGCCTCAACCTTACGTGCCACATCATCAATATCATGCCCTTTAGCTACATTTTTAATCAATGAAAGTTCCATATATGTTTTATAATTGGTGATAATATATGCTACACCTTTGTATTTAAACTTCCACTGCCCATCAGCATACTGCGCCTCATACTGTGGTAAACCTTCCAAGCCATCATTCATCAATGCCATAAAATCTCTAGCAGACAATGTTTTCACAGCTTGTGTCACCATATCTGCTGTATATTTATTCGTAATTTTGCGCAAGCTTGGATAAATACCTCGCACATAATCAATAAATTTTTCATGATAACTGCGAATATCTTCACCTGAAGGCTCTTTATCCAAAGGGTATTCCAGTACAATCAAAGTAATACCTGGTTTGTGTGGGTGCGCCAATACCTTCGCTGACTTCGCACCTTTAGGCAGCCTTGCTAAAACACGCTTTCTTAAATCAGCATACATTTTTTCTTGTTTATATTCTGATAAATTCCCTGTGTTTAACCATATACGTTCCTCAAAATACCGACCATAATTCACCGTTTCAACATCAATATTATCCACTTTCCACTGCCAATGCCCGAGCTTAGAATCTTTACGGCGCACTTGATTCTGCTTACTAAAACCATGGCCAAGCACTTCAACAAACACTTGGGTATCAACAATCGCCGCGTAATCTTTATTTAATACTTGCTCGAAATAATCAGCCAAAGCTTCTTGGTTAGCCTTATCAAGCTCATAATATAAATCTGCTGTTTCTTCACGTAAATCTTTCAACAGGCTTTTCACTTCATCCAAAGTTTTACCAGCTACACTGATGCTTCCCTTAAAGTTCATACGTTTGCCATCAAATGATACTTCGCCCTGAAAACCCGATAAATCAGACATCATAGCATCATAATTTTGTAAATTTTCAATTTGACTGGTGGCATCGCTATCATTAAGCACCACATCAACTACGCGAACATCAACTTTAGGCATAACTTGCTCAATATGAATGCGACTCCCTGCATATTTAAGCATGGTAGGAATACCTATCTCATGACTTTCTTCATCTTCTTTATCTGCAGTTTTGGCTAAAAACTTCATGTGCCAACGGTTGTTGTATGCTTCATCCTCTTGAACATCGACAATATGTTTTTTATCTGCAGTAAGGATTGCCTCATATATTTCTGTGGTTGTAAAAGCATACGCTTGCACCGACCACATACCCAAAATAACCCATAAAACAACATGAAAGAAATTTGCTTTTTTTAACATCATCACACCTTTATTCTTCATCATTTTAAATAAGCATAGCCTAGCTTGCCCATTCTTTAAACCCATCATCTACAGCCTACAGTAAATAAACGTGGTGTTTTCTCTTGATCAATCCTAGCTAAAGTCAATTGACCACCCCATACACAGCCTGTATCCAAGCCTAAAACATATGGGTGCTCTGCGACCAAACCTTTAGCTGCCCAATGTCCAAACACTACCCGTATTTTCTTTTTCCCATCTTTCTTCCACTTGGCATTTTTATGTTCAAACCAAGGTTGAATATGTTTGTCACTTACATCTGCTGTTTTTTGCTGCCAATCAAACCTGCCTAAATCACTGCAAAATCGTGTTCTCGTAAATACTGCCGTATCAAAAAACAAGCGAACATGTTTATCTTTAGGGTCTTGCGTAGGAAAACCTTTATTTTGCAACGCCTTACAAAACACTCCCCAGTCATCAGCTTGTAAGATAGCTTCAACTTTCCTTGCCCGTTTCTTGGCTTTTTTTAAACTCCAAAGCGGACTTAGCCCTGCATGAACCATGCTCCAACCCAAAGCTTTATCATGATGCAATAGCGGTTTAAATCTAAGCCAATCCACCAATGATTGGGCATCTTTCGCTTGAACCACCTCATCCAAAGTATCCCCTGCAAATGATTTCCCACCTGCATAATATGCCAGCAATTGAATATCATGATTCCCCAACACACATACACAAGCATCACCTAAACTTTTAAGATAGCGCAACACTTTAAGTGAATCTGGGCCACGGTTCACCATATCTCCAGCACACCACAACACATCTTTCTTGGGGGTAAAGTTGACTTGTTTTAACAACTTTTTTAAAGGTTTATAACAGCCTTGAATATCCCCCACCACATATACAGCCATTACTTCAACATCTCCTGCCAGCACAAAGCTGCAAGTTTTTCTGCAGGGTTATTTGTGCCTAACAACGTTCGTAAATTTGCAAAAGCTTGCCGTTGATTCTGTGATGTACCACACAATAAAGGCATCACCGCCTTTTCTATATGCTCAATAGTCGCATCATGTTGCAGCAATTCAGGAACAATCCCCTGCGAACTGGGTGCATCACCAAGCAATAAAATATTGGCAAGCCCCACACATCGACCTTTGATTAAACGCTGCCCGATAAACCACGAAAATGCTGATGTTTTATAAACCAACACCGTAGGCGTATCCCATAATGCCAATTCCAAAGTTGCCGTGCCCGATACCGCAATCGCTGCATCTGCTCTTAAAGCATAGTTGTCTTCCGTGCGTTCCAACAACATCACGCCAACATCGGTAAGTGCCTTTAGAGCTTCAGGTTTAACACTAGGCGCGAGCGTTGCCACAGCCTGAAGCTCTGGCTTTTGTTTTTGTAATCGAACAAAGGTATCTGCCAACAACTGCACATGTTGTTTTAATTCACTAGGGCGTGAACCTGGCAACAAAGCCAAAAGCGGCGT
>JALWRX010000083.1 GCA_027080505.1 Ghiorsea sp. | reverse complement strand
GCAACCAAACCAACATCTGCATATAACGAACTATCATCCTTGTGAAAGCGGCGCATCATACCACCACCAGCATAATAAGATGGGTTCTTATGTGAATCTAAAAAACCAGAAGCTGTGATAAAAGGAACCCAGTCAGTGTGGTTATCGGTAAAGTCATATTGAAACCCTGTACCCCAGTTTCTTTCGTTAAAACTCGGCTGACCTACGGGTGCATCTTTTAAATGATACGCCTTACCATTCAAAAGTAAGCTTAAATCATCTGCGAAGCTGGGTGCTATAAAAACACATAAGGCTAAAAATATAAGGCAAAGTTGAAGTGGTAATATAAGTCTTCTCATACCACCATTGAGCAACTACCCTGCCAGCATAAGAAATTATATGCATCAACATATTATGAATTTTATTACTTATCACTAACAGGAAAATATTTCTATTTCTGGAAAATAATGCCTACCCATAAAAAAGGCTACTGTAAAATAACAGTAGCCTTTAAAACTATCAACTAAAGTGTAGTTTATATATTCCGTCTACGGCGATAAAGCACACCCAAAGCCAAAACAATTAAAACAGGGAATAGTGGATCCACCTCATTTTGCTGTACCCCCATCACACAACCTCCTCCGCCACCACTTGGTGCTGGTACTACAACAGGCGCAGCGGGGGTTTGCACATCCACACTTAGTGGTGAGAATATAGGGAAACGACCATCTCTTCCTTGAGCTACAACACTATAGGTTATCAAACTGCTTGCTGGTGCTTGTGTATCTGAATACGACACCGTATTTGCTGGTAAAGTTGCAATCGTTGATGTCACACCAGACACAGTACGTTTCACCAAATACGCTGCTTCATTGATAGTATCTGACCACGTTAAATTGACTTGAGAGGCACTTCCTGCATTTGCAGTCAAGGCTGTTACATGCCTTATTTTCATGGACATAAGCGCATTGACACGTCTGCCTGACACTGTTTTACCCGCCAACGCAGCAACCGTATCACCATTATTCATCAAACGATTTTTTACCTCTACTGCCGTTAACAGGGGCTCCATAGTCCATACCAACGCAGCTACACCAGCAACATTGGGTGTCGCCATACTTGTACCATTTAAAAAGGCATAGTCTGCTGCTGAATGGGCGGCAACTGCTGTATTTGGTACGGTAACTTGCACATCATCCACATGAAAACCATCATTTATAACTGAAACATCTGTATCTAAACGAAAACGAACTTGGGCTGCTGCATAGCCATCCAAGCTTGCCATATTTGATTCAAATGGGAAAAAAGAACCATTAGTTGTACCTGACAAAGCATTTAGTGCTGTCCAGCTAGTGCCATTTGAAGATACTTCAACCCACAACTTATCAATGAATTTTTCTGAGTCTAATTTCAACTGATAGTCCAATACCGCACCTTGAACTCCCGTCAAATTACACACAGGTGATGTTGCTCTATAGCTGCGGTTATTGGCATAAAGTGCCCCAGGGGAGTCAGTTAGACTGTAAGATGGAGACTTCGCTGCTTCTGTTGTAATAGCAACAGTATTCACAACAGGGGCACCCAAATTATCCAATGTTGCTGGTGTCCAACCTTGAAGCGTTGCATTATCAAAGTTCCAATTACAACCTGCCACAGCAGTCCGCGCTGGTGGCACGGTGCTGCGAATATTGGTTCCTGGCGCGCCCACATCTACAGATGTTAACCCATAGTTAGAAAATGATGCTAAACCATCCGTTTGTGTGGTTGCTGCAACCGAAATAATATTGGGTTGGTTATATGATGCAGGGTATGACGGTGTCACGTCATTATCTGCAGCTGAATTACCCGCAGCAATCACAAAAAGAACATTAGGAGCATTAGCAATCGCAGTGTTCATCAATGATGAGTAGTTAGGTCCCCCCAAACTCATATTGATAATTTTTGCCCCGTTCGCAACCGCATAATTAACCGCTGCAATTATATCAGCCGTAGAACCCGAACCTGTAGAGCCTAAAACACGCAATGGCATAATCGTTGAATTCCAGCACACACCTGTACCACCTATTGTATTATTACCCGATGCACCAATCGTACCTGCCACGTGGGTACCATGATGTGCAAAGTCCATAGGGTCGTTGTCACCCTGCACAAAATCCCAACCGCGAATATCATCAATAAACCCATTACCATCATCATCAATACCATTGCCTGCAGTTTCTGCTGCATTATTCCAAATACTAGCACTTAAATCAGGGTGATTATAATCCACGCCTGTATCAATCACGGCAACAGTAATCGCTGCACAATTTGTATTAATATCCCAAGCTTTGCTTACAGACATATCGCTACCTGCAATGCCCGCCACACCATTCACAGTTTGCCCTGTATTTTGCAAACCCCAATAAAGACCATAATCAGTATCATTGGGCATAGCTGTAGCTTTATAAATATAGTTGGGCTCAACATGTGCTACCCATGGTTGCGCTGCCAATGCATTCATGGCCGACAACATAGACTGCCCTGATTTCACTTTCATACGTAAAAAACTGGTTTTACCTTCTTGTTTTGCAAGCACCTTATAACCGCTGGTTGCCGCTGCCACCATGCCACCTGGTTTAGGTACAACCAGAAGCTCACCTTCCACATAATCACCAGATATTTGTTGAACAACTGCTGCTTGCAATGTCATGGGAACAACTAAAAACACTGCCATTAAAAACATACTTATTTTATTCATCGTTTCGCTTTCCTTTTCCTCTTTATATTTATTGCGTTGTATAAACTTGATTGCTTTCTATACCACAGAACACAGCCTTACTTTTCTGTAAGCTTTGAATCACTTGTTTTGCGGAGCGTTTATCAGACCAAGATAAAGTGAGTATTGTGGGAGAAGATTGTTTCACCAATAACACTTTATTCTGTTGTATAAGTTGCTTGGCTTGCCCTAATTTTTCCGCCGAGCACAGCATAGCAACAAGCTCTTTACTTACTTCTTGCACCTGAACAAAACTACTTTGATTTAAAGACTTCGCTTCTCTTATCGGTGTGCTCGATGCATCAGCCGCACCATTTGAGGCACACCCCCATAAAAAAACCAATACTAATAAAAGACTTATTTTCATTCCCTCTCCCATATCTCACAGCATGCGACGATAATTCCCCACTCTTATCATGTAAAGCTTAGTGCGTGGAAATGTGTGGCATTAATGCTAAGTTACGCCCATGCACTCTAAAATTACCACCACCCTATTGGCACTGATTTTTGGTGCTGCCATGCCTTATGCTTTTGCTCCATACAATGTATGGTGGCTGGCTTTTATCGCCTTGGCTGGTTGGCTTGGTTTACTCATCAAACAACCTCAACAGTGGTTTAAGTTGGGCATGGCTTTTGGATTTGGCTGGTTTGGTTTGGGTGCTTGGTGGCTTGCGGACACATTGCAAATATATGGACACTTACCCTATGTCTTAGGTCTTCTTTCCATCACTATTTTAGGACTGATTATGAGCCTATTTTTTGTGGCATGGGCTTGGTTATTGCAAAAATTATTACAGCACAAGGTTCAAGCACTTTGGTTATTCCCTGCCTTTGGTGTACTCGAAGAATGGATACGCAGCTTTTTGTTTACAGGACTACCTTGGACAGCGCTCGCCAACCTATCCGTCAACACTCCATTCGCATCATGGATAAGCATTATGGGTAGCTATGGTGTAGCTTTTATTATTTTATTTGTCGCAGTCTCCCTTACCCTACTTTTTTATGCCAACACACGAAAATATGCACTACTAGCATCTAGCATTTGTGCTTTGCTGTGGTTTTTCAGCCCAAACATTCCAGTACCCCAACAACCCACCTACACCGCAGCCTTGATTCAACCCAATATTCCCCAAGACAAAAAATGGGATGCAAACTTTCTCAACCATACCATGCAGACCCTAACTTCACTCTCTGCCCAAGCTGCAAGCGAGCAAAAACTTGACCTCATCATCTGGCCAGAAGCTGCCGTACCCTTTTATTTATCTCGCTCACCATCTTGGAACAGTTGGCTAAAAGCACAGATGCGAAGCTGGCAAACACCCGTCATTTTCGGTGGCATCAAACACCTAGATTCAGGCAAATCACAGAATGGTTTGTTCTTAGAAAATGGTGAATCAACACGCCTGTTTGTCGGCAAACATCACCTTGTGCCTTTTGGTGAATATGTACCTTCATGGCTACCGTGGTTAGGTAAACTTGTGCCCGACATTGGCGATTTTGAACCCGCCACAGACCAAGGTATTCTTACCCTTGCCACCCAAAAAGTAGGTTCGGTGATATGTTATGAATCCATCTTCGCTGATGAAGTGCGCCAACGCATACAGCAAGGTGCTAATGTATTGGTCGTGGTCACCAATGATGCTTGGTATGATACAAGCCCTGCGGCATGGCA
>JALWRX010000082.1 GCA_027080505.1 Ghiorsea sp. | reverse complement strand
AGGGTTATGGGGTGAGCAGGGTATATTGTGGATGATGCCTCAAGTGATTGTGTTGTTACTGTTGCTTGTTGTGGTACATGTTTGGATGGTATTTCACCCTGAAAAAGTAGGGCAATGGCATGTATCGATTCCCAATAACTCAACGGCAGCTTTGTTGCATTTTACAGTTTGGTTGTGGATAGTGATGATATTATTGATTTATGCACCAACAGATAGCTCACCATTTATTTATTTTCAATTCTAAGCAAGATAGGTAAGAAGCTTTGGCATTGATAGACGGTTGGGAGAGGGTATGCTTGGTTTTTACCGTACATTTTTAGCATTGATGGTGGTCGCCTTACATATCGGGGGTATTCCTTGGTTGGGTGGTTATGCGGTATTCGCATTTTATATGCTTAGTGGTTATTTGATGACCATGATTATGCAGCGTACTTATGGCTATAGTGTTGCTGGTGTAGGTGCATACTTATTGAATAGGTTTCTGCGAATTTATCCATTGTATTGGGTGGCAGGGCTTATCACTTTAGCTCTGATTTATAGTTTGGGTGAAGCTTATGTGTCGACATATCACAAGGCTATGCTCTACCCAACAGCTTGGACGGACATCATTAAGAATGTGTTTTTACTGTTTCCCAACTTAGAAACTGTACGTCTTGTGCCACCATCTTGGGCATTAACGGTTGAACTGTGCTTTTATGTGCTGATTGCACTAGGTTTATCTAAACATGCCAAGATTGCCATGATTTGGTTGGTTTTAAGTGTAACCTATCATGGGGTAGCTTGGTTTGCAGGTTGGGACAGGTATTTTTCAGTGTTTGCTGCATCTCTACCTTTTGCACTTGGCTCGGTGTTGTATTTTTATCGGGATAAAGTGCTGCAAAAGTGTTTTGGGAGCACACAAAACCTATCACCTTACTTGCCTTTGTTGCTGTTGTTGTTGATGGCAATCAACTGGTATATAGGCTTTTTATTAACCCGCTCGCATGAATTATTCTTTTATACCAATATCGTGTTGTGTGCCTTGATGCTGGTGGTGTTATCCAGTTATAAATCATTGCCGTGGTTGAGTAAAAAGGCTGATGCCTACTGGGGGGATTTTAGTTACCCTATTTATCTGGTGCATTATCAGGTGGCATTACTGGTGATGTATATGGCGCAGCAAAGTGGTTGGGATATAAGCCGACCAAGTATCACTTTGATGTGGCTTACGATACCTGCTGTGTTCTTGGTGGCATGGTTGCTTATGATATGGGTAGAACGTCCTATTGAGCGATTAAGAACACGGGTAAAAGAAAAACTGTAGTCATGTTCAGTGAACTGCTAAGGTTTTGGGTATGAAGATTCTAGTTACAGGTGCGGCTGGTTTTATTGGTGCGCATGTCAGCCAAGCTTTGTTGCAGTCAGGGCATACGGTTGTGGGCATAGACAACTTAAATGATTATTACGATGTGCAACTTAAGCATGACAGATTGAAATGGCTTAAGGGTGCGTCGAATTTTACCTTCATCAAGCTGGATTTGGCAGATAGAGATGGCATGGAACAACTGTTTGCCCAGCATCGTTTTGATGTGGTGATTAACTTGGCAGCCCAAGCAGGCGTGCGTTATTCCATTGACCACCCCCATGCTTATGCAGACAGTAATTTAACAGGTTTTTTGCATGTGCTTGAAGGCTGTAGGCAGGGCGGGGTAAAACATTTGCTTTTTGCTTCATCCTCATCGGTGTATGGCGAGAACAAAAAAGTGCCATTTGCCGTGGAAGATAGGGTGGATCATCCAATTTCATTGTATGCTGCTACCAAAAAGTCCAACGAACTGATGGCACATGCTTATGCACATTTGTATGATTTTAAGGTGACAGGTTTACGCTTTTTTACAGTTTACGGCCCTTGGGGTCGCCCTGATATGGCATATTTTAAATTTACTAAAGCCATTGCAGAGAATACAACCATTGATGTATATAATCATGGCAAGATGCAGCGTGATTTCACTTATATTGATGATGTGGTGGAAGCTGTGACTCGCTTAACCGAGCAAACACCTAAGTATGATTATAAAATTTATAATATTGGCAATCATTCGCCTGAAACTTTGGAAGATTTTATTGCTGCCATTGAACAAGCCATGGGCAAAAAAGCGGATAAAACTTATTTGCCTATGCAAGCAGGTGATGTGCCTGCTACCTATGCCGATGTACAAGATTTGATGCAAGATGTGGGTTTCAAGCCGAACACACCATTACAAGAAGGTATTGGCAAGTTTGTGGCTTGGTATAAGGATTATGATGGGGGTCGCCAAGATGGCGCGTAATTTTGAGAAATTGTTTACACAGGCTGAGTGGTTTAAGCCAGATTTGAATGGTGAATTTGCGCGAGACTGGGTGCGTTATCGCAATGATGAAAACCCCAGTGGTGTATGCTGGTTTGTGCCTGCGGACAATGAGACCCCTGTATTATCTGTGATTATCCCAACTGCTGATGCAGATAGGGGCGGTTATTTTGTGAAACTCATGCAATCGCTTACCCAACAGGATATGCAGGACTTTGAGTTGATTGTCATTAAAGGTGATAAACGCCAAGGGCGCGGCATCAACATCGCGGTTGCCAAAGCCAAAGGTAAATATGTGCTGACAGTGGATGATGATTCTTCATTGCCCGACCCGCAAACATTTAGCAAAATGATAAAAGCTATGGATGAAAACCCTGATATTGGTATGGCAGGTGGTAATAACAACGTGCCTGATTGGGCAACGCCGTTTGTGAAACGAGTGATGACCCAAGTGCCTCGCCGCAGTTGGCAGCCTGTTTCAGAGATTGTGGATTCGGATTTAGCGGAGCACCCTTGTTTGATGATGCGTGCTGATTTATTTCGCCAAGTCGGTGGTGAGAATGAAGTGATTCCACGTGGGCTTGACCCTTATTTAAGGCAAGTGTTTCGTGAGGCGGATACTCGCGTTGTGGTGCTTCCTGATATTGTTTATCACCATTTGCCGCCTGAAACTTGGTCTGGATTGCTAGGGCAAATGTATCGCAATGGTTATCAAGCGGCTTATGCCAATTTACATTCGCCTGAATGGGTGATTGAAACACCTGCTGAACATGGTGATTTTACGCTGCGTGTACCTCTGTGGAAACGCATGTTGCGTTATCCGTTTCGCATGTTGAAAAGCTTGTTTTCAGGGCAATGGTTGTGGGTGATTTGTCAAACATGGTATGCGGTGGGTTTTGTGCGGGGGTGGGTTACAGAAAGGGGTAAAAAGGCATGATTGAGCAGAGAAAAGGGGAACAAAACAAAGGGGAACAGAAAGACTGGAGCCAATCGGAAAAGTTTTTTTCACGCTCTTGGACACATATTTTTTATTTTTGGAAATTGCGTCAAATCATGCTGGGTAAAACAGTGCATGATATTTTAGCCAAGTCGAATCAAAACCAAGTAAAACGTGTGGTGGATTTGGGCTGTGGCCCGGGCACCAATTTGTTTGATGTGTATGATGCCAGTGAACATTTTACAAACGTGCAATGGTTCGGTTTGGACTTAAATCAACGTGAAGCAGCTGAGGGTGCATCGCGCAGTGCGTATCGGACGAAAGAGCGGGGCAAACAAGCTGTTCATTTTATGTCAGGTGATATTTTTAAGCTGCCTTTTGCCGATAACAGTATTGATATTTTAATTTCATCGGAAGTAGTGGAGCATTTGCCAGACCCAGTACCTGCATTGGCAGAAATGCAGCGTGTTTTGAAACCTAGTGGTTATGCCATGGTGACCACACCCAACCCAAGAAATTTACCTGAAATGGTGGGTTATGCTTTGGATAAAATCACTTTTGGCGGCTTTAAGAAGCTGTATTGGAAAGGGCAAGATGAAGTCTCTGCGCCACCATTGACTGCACAAGTTGGTTTTGGGCATGTATCGGTTCATCCATTTCCTGTGTGGCGGGATTGGTTTGAACAGGTGGGTTTGCCAGTGGTCAAACATGTGCGCGGACCAATGCTGTTTGGTAGTCCATTTTTTGATAGGCATAGATTTTTGTCGGGTATGATTATCATGTTAGACCCAATCATGGATAGATTACCCTTTCGTTTTGCGACTACGACCAACCTTGGCATGTTATGCCAGAAAAAGGAGCGTTAAATGAAGCTTTGTGTGGTAGGTAGTGGTTATGTGGGGCTGGTGACAGCGGCATGCATGGCAGAAGTTGGGCATCATGTGGTGGGCATTGATATTGATGCCAACAAAGTGGACATGCTTAATGATGGTGGCATTCCGATTTATGAGCCGGGCTTGGATAAATTGGTGTTAAAAAATCGTGAGCAAGGGCGACTGTCATTTACTACGGATTATACGGTATGTTCTGATGCAGATTCCGTGTTTATTGCCGTGGGTACACCGCCTGATGAAGATGGTTCAGCAGATTTACAATATGTGATTGCAGCCGCAACCACTGCGGCAAAATATATGCCAGATGGTTGTTTGGTGGTTGTAAAATCTACAGTTCCCGTGGGTACAACAGATGCCGTTGCAGCAGAAGTGAACCAAGTCATGCAAGAGCGCGGCGTATCGGCTTTGGTGGCGTTTAATCCTGAGTTTTTACGCGAAGGTAATGCCGTGGGTGATTTCTTAAAGCCAGACCGCATCATTGTAGGTGTTGAAGACGTAGCCAGCGAGAAAAAGCTTAAACGCATGTATGCCGCTTTTAATCGCAACCGAGATCGAATGATTGTGATGGACAGACGCTCTGCGGAGCTCACCAAATATGCCGCCAACTGTATGTTGGCAACGCGTATTTCATTTATGAATGACTTATCGCGTTTGTGTGATGTTGTAGATGGTGACATTGAAAGCATTCGCCGTGGCATTGGTGCTGATGAACGCATTGGCTCGCACTTTTTGTATGCAGGTATTGGTTATGGTGGTTCATGTTTCCCCAAAGATGTGCAAGCACTATTGGCAACAGGTGAAAAATATGATGTGGCTTTGCCCGTGGTTTCAGCGGCTTGGCAAGCCAATAAGATTCAGCGTCAATGGTTTATTGACCGACTATTGCATGTGGTAAAAACCAAAACAGTGAAACACGTTGCTGTGTGGGGCTTGGCATTCAAACCAGGCACAGATGATATGCGAGAAGCACCCAGTATTGATGTGATCAATGCGTTGCTTGATGCAGGTGTAAAAGTGACAGCTTGTGACCCTGCGGCAGCCGAAGAAGCCAAACATATTTGGGGCAATCAAATTGCATACCAAGATTCACCCGAAGCAACATGCAAAGACGCGGATATATTGGTGGTGCTCACCGAATGGTTGATGTTCCGCGAACCCGATTGGGCAAGTATTGCAGCTTTGATGAAAGGCACAGATATTTTTGATGCGCGTAATCTTTATGTGCAAGAAGAATTGGCACAACATGGGTTAAATTGTATCGCTATTGGGCGAGGCAAGTCTTGCCTGTAATTATCTAATATGTGCGGATTTGTAAGCATATTAGGCAAAACCGATATTGTGGAACTCAAAGCTATGGCTTCTGCTGTGGCTGCTCGTGGCTCTGATGGTCAGGGTGAATTTATGTCATCCGAATTTTCAGCTATTCATCATAGGCTTGCCATTATTGGCCCCGATGCGCGCGGCAAGCAACCCATGCAGGTTGATGATGTGGTGGTGGTATTTAATGGCTGCATTTATAATTATAAAGACTTGCGAGAAAAGCTTGAAGCCGATGGCGTGACCTTTCAATCCGATTCGGATACAGAAGTAATCCCCCATTTGTATCGTCGCTTTGGTTTGGGTTTGTTCAATTTGCTTGAAGGAATGTTTTCCATTGTATTGTGGGATCAACGCGAGCAAATATGTTTAGTGGCTAGAGATGTGTTTGGTGAAAAGCCCTTGTTTGTCTGTGAACAAAATGGGCGTATGGGTTTCACATCATCGCAAAATGCATTTGAGAAAGGCAAGTGGTCACTTACCCCGAATTTGGGTAGCGTATATCAAATTTTAACGCGCATGCGCGCCGAAGCGCCACAAACCATGTATGAAGAGGTCTCGCAACTGCCAGCAGGTTGTTATGCCATTGCCAAAGCTGGGCAACCTTTGCAAATTCGCCGTTATTTCTTTCTACCTGAGCCAGACCAACCGCTTGATTTAACAGCAGATGAAATCAAACCCGAAGTTAAATCCATGTTGGTCAAATCCATCACCAGCAAAACGGTGTCGGATAAACCTTTGGGTGTATTTTTATCGGGTGGTGTGGATTCATCGTTGATTGCAGGGGTGCTCAAACAAGATGCAGAGCAGGATGTGCATAGTTTTTGTGTGCGTTTCATGGATGCGCCCAAAGATTATGATGAAAGTGTGTATGCCCAACAAGTTGCCGACCATTTGGGTACAACACATCAAACCTTAGAAGTAAATGCCACAGCACATCAAGCTTTGGATGATTTAGCAGCCGCTTTTGATGTACCTGTAACCAACTCAGCGGCTTTGCCAACTTACTTGATAAGCAAAGCTGCGAAAGCACATGTGGATGTGGCATTATCAGGCGTGGGTGGTGATGAGTTATTTGGCGGTTATCCGCGATATTTGGGGCTCAAATGGCATGAGAAGTTACAAGGGCTTCCTGCAAGGAATATAGCACTTAAAGTGTTGGAAAGTTTGGGTGATAGCCCATCAAGCCGCAATTTAAGAGGGCGATTGCGTCGCTTTTTGCAAGGTTTAAATGATGAACCTGCTTATGCTTATCGTCGTTGGACTTCAACCACCGATGCCGCGTGGTCGGATATGTTTTATGGTATGCAGCTTTCGCAGCCCGAGCATGTTTGGCAAAACGCATCGCAAATTGCAGGCGGGCTTCAAGGGCTGATGCAATCGTATGGTGTGGTGAATGGCGCGATGATTGATGATGTCATTCATTATGTGGGTGACGACTTATTGGCAGTGGGTGACCGCATGAGCATGGCAAATGGCTTGGAGTTACGAGCACCATTATTGGATGCAGGCTTGTTCTCATTTATGGCAACCTTGGATGATAGTTGGAAAGTTGCAGGGTTGCCGTGGCAGGAAAACCTTAAAGTCTTACTCAAAGAAATTACTTGCGACTATCTGCCCAAAGAGATGGTTTATCGCCCCAAACAAGGCTTTATGGCGCCTATCAAACATTGGATGAAAGCAGATTTTAAGAATGATATTCAAGCCATGATAGCAGATAAACCGCTGGGTGGTTTGGTGCGTGAATCCTTTGTGCAAGAGCAATGGGAACGCCATCAAAAAGGTGAAGATAAATCGGATATTTTGTGGGGCTTGTTGTTGATGAACAGGTGGATGCAACAGCATGGGTGGCAGTTTTGATGTTGGCAGATGGTGTAAGAACCTCTAAGGTTTAGCTTATGAGTAAAGTAGTGAAACCTTTTTTGAAATGGGCAGGTGGTAAAACACAACTTCTTAGTGATATTGAACAACGCTTCCCTTACGGCAAAGAAGAAAAGTTTACATTTATTGAGCCTTTTGTAGGTAGTGGTGCGGTCTTGTTTTGGGTGCTTAATCACTTTCCCAATGTGCAACAATGTATCATTAACGACATCAATACAGACCTAATCAATACGTATCATACCATTCGCAATGATGTGGATGCGTTGATTGATCAACTTGATATTTGGCAGTCTGAATATCATGCCCTTGCTTTGGATGTAGAGCGTAAAAAAGCTTATTATTATCAAAAACGCACTGACTTTAACACCAAAGAACAGCCCCACATTCAGCAGGCAGCACTATTTATTTTCTTAAACAGAACATGCTTTAATGGTCTGTATCGTGTAAACCGCAGTGGTAACTTTAATGTGCCTATTGGTAGCTATAAAACGCCTAAAATTTGTGATGCCCCTAATTTAAGAAGGGTGAGTGAGGCTTTGCAGAACGTAATTATATTCCAAGGTGATTTTGAACAAACACTTGCATATGCCAAAGATAACACCATGTTTTATCTTGATCCGCCATACAAGCCCCTAAGCGCATCTTCTAGCTTTACGGCTTATGCCAAAGATGAGTTTAATGATGATGAGCAACGCAGGCTGAAAGATTTTTGTGATATTCTAACCGAACAAGATTATCCGTGGATTTTAAGTAATTCGGATGTAAGCCAACTGGAAGAAAACAATTTTTTTGATGAGTTATATGATAATTACCATATCAATCGTGTGTTAGCTAAACGAGCAATAAATTCCAACTCTGGAAAACGCGGTAATATACATGAGCTGCTTATCACGAACCAAGTTAAAGTCGCATAACGAATAGAGGGTGCATAATGGCGAATGATAAGTCTTGGAAAAAAATATTTACCGACTATGGAATTGATAAACATGACTTTACTTTAAGCCCCTTTGAAATATCAGCCAAAGAAATAAAAAAGGCTTGCCAAGACTTTACGCAAACAGGTGAAAAAGAAGTACGAATTCTTTGCAAGCAAGACTCTAGGTCAGATAGACCCCAGGTATTTATAGATAAGGGATTGTTTTTACTTCCTGTAAAAAACGGACTTTATAAAATCATTCAAGGGGAGGGCTATGTTGATATACCTGATATTACAGGTAGCCCTATAGGGTATACATCAAAACTCGACTTCAAGTTAGACAGTTCAATGGTTGGAAATTCTGAGATGCAACATCTTGATTTTGCATATGCATCAAGCCTAATTCGTACATTTATGAATGATGATTCTTTGGTATTAACGATTCGTGGAAGAAAATTTACCCCTGAATTTAGTTTTTTTGTTGGATCTCATCAAATTCAAACACAAAGTGTCCAAACGGAAGTAGATGCTGGTTATGAAGGCAAAGATAAGATTGTTTTGGTGGAAGCAAAAAACTCAAAAACAACAAATACAATCATAAGACAACTTTTTTACCCTTACAAACAGTGGAAATTACACTCTAAGAAAGATGTTTTCTTGTTATTCTTTGAGAAACGTAAAGATACTTTTTTTATTTGGCAGTATGGATTTAAGGATGAGAATGACTACAATAGTATCCAACTTATAAAATCTTCAAGCTATAAGATTTCTTCCCCAAATGCTTAAAGCATTTTATAAATCGAATGATAAAAACTTTACGCTACTAAAACATGATACTTTAATAGCCTTGTCTAAATTTCAGTTTGAATTTGATATGATTTTTGCCGATCCACCTTACTTTTTATCTAATGACGGGCTAACCATTCAAAATGGGAAAGTAAGCAGTGTTAATAAAGGCAAGTGGGATAAATCTTTAGGTTTTAAAGAAATGACCAAATTTAACCGCAAATGGTTAAAGCTTGTTCGTGATAAAATGAAGCCCAATGCCACCATTTGGATCAGTGGCACAAGCCATAATATTTTTAATATCGGGCAACTGCTAACGGAGTTGGATTTTAAAATTCTAAATATCATCACTTGGGAAAAGACCAATCCACCACCAAACTTTTCGTGTAGGTACTTTACACATTCAACCGAGCAAATTATCTGGGCAAGAAAAGAAGCGAAAGTACCGCATTACTTTAACTATGCTCTGATGAAAGAACTTAATGATGGTAAGCAAATGAAAGATGTATGGAAGCTTCCAGCTATCGCGAAATGGGAAAAAGCTTGTGGCAAGCATCCAACACAAAAGCCGTTATCTCTTTTAACCCGAATGATTCTTGCTTCCACACAAAGAGGCGCATGGATTTTAGATCCATTTGCGGGTAGTAGCACTACTGGTATTGCTGCAAACTTATTGGGCAGAAGATATTTAGGTATCGATCAAGAAGAAGAGTATTTAGAAATCAGCAAGGCACGAAAACTTGAAATCAAGAACCCTGCAACAGCGCAGTTGTATAAGTCAAAAATACGAGGTTTTCATACAAATAAACAATTAGAGCAATGCTTGGCTAGTGAGCCTGAGTCTGTTTATGATGCCATTTCATTGGATGAGGTGTTTTCTTGAGTTTTAGAGTATTGATGGCTGCTGATGTATCGGCGGAAAGTGTGTATGGTGGGGCAGAGCGTATGTTGCATCATCATTTGCGTGCATTGGTGGATGCTGGTTATGAAGTCACTATGCTGACACGGCAGCCTTCACCAGATGCAGAAGTGTGCATTGTGTTGCCGCAATTTGGTATTCAGGAATTTCGTTTTCCTTTTTCTGGGGATAAGGGTTATCAAGGTTTGAAAGAGCTGAAATCAGCAGCCAAACAATGGTGGAAACATCATCAAGATGAATTTGATGTGGTGGTGAGTGAGCAGCCATTTGTGATGTGGGCATTGCTTGAGGCGGGGTGCAAGTTGCCGCGTTTGCAGGTGTGTCATTCGTTGGCATGTGAAGAATATGAAACGCGGCATGCCTTGGATATGACATGGAAGCATAAACTGGTGATTTCAGCCATGCGCAAGCTTGAATCGCAAGTGTATCGCTCAGCGCAACAGATTATGGTGTTAAGTCAATATACCCAAGATAAGTTGGAAGCATTTTTTGCTGTGCGTAATCATACCAGTATCAACCCTGGTGCGGCAGAGCCTTATCAAGGTTTGGCGCTGTCTGCGCGAGAAGCTGTGCGGCAAGATTTGCACTGGGATAAACCTGTGGTGAGTACATTGCGCAATCTTGTGCCGCGAACAGGTGTGGACTTGATGATTCAAGTGGCGGCTATTGTGAAGCATCAAGGCAAGGATGATGTGCGCTTTATGGTGATGGGTGATGGCGCACTTCGAGATTCGTTGCAGAAATTGGCTGAGGCATTGGATGTGTTGGATATGGTTGAGTTTACAGGTTTCTTGGCTGAAGAAGATGTGCAAAAACGATTGTTGGCTAGTGATGTGTTTATGGTGCCTACACGTGGTTTGGAAGGGTTTGGTCTGGTGACATTAGAAGCCAATGCTTGGGGTACACCCGTATTGGCGACCCCGATTTCAGCGAACAAGGAGCTGGTTCCGAGTATTATGCATAATCAGTTGTCAGCTAATGCATCACCATTGGCTTTGGCTGAGAAATTGATATGGATGTTGGATAATCCGCTTAGTGAAGGGCAACGTCAGCGCACAGCCGATGATGCTATGCGGCAATACAATTGGGAAAAACATGATGCGAACTTTTTGGAGCAGGTGAAAACATTAGCATGAAAATCTTGCATTTGATTACACGTATGGACGGTGGTGGTTCGGCGGTGAACACGCTAATCACATCACAGGAACAAGCCAAAGCTGGGCATGATGTGACTTTGGTGTTTGGGGCGAGTGAAGAGTCTGCTATGTCTGCCATGGAGCAAGCCAAGGTGGATGAAGGCATTCAACAGTTTGAAGATTTGGGTGGGCATGTGCAGGTATTGCATAGCTTGAAACGTGAAGTGGGTATGCACGACAAACAGGCAATAAAAGATATTCGGGCTTTGGCTTTGGATGATTTTGATATTGTGCATACGCATACATCCAAGGCAGGGGCTTTAGGGCGATTGGCTGCAAAGGGCAGTAAGGCTAAAGTAGTACATACGCCGCATGGACATATTTTTCATGGGTATTTTGGTGCATTGAAAACCAAGGTTTTTCTTAAAGTTGAGCGGTATTTGGCGAAAAAAACAGATGTCCTTATTGCTTTAACGCAAGCTGAGCGGGATGACCATTTGCAGCTTGGTGTGGGCAAAGCTGAACAATGGAAAGTGGTGCCTAGTGGTGTGGATGTGAGCCGTATCAAGGAATATATGTGGGAAAACCCCGTATCTATGGAGCGCAAAACTTGGGATGTGATTTCGGTGGGGCGTTTGGTGCCCATTAAAGGTATGGAGCGTTTGATTAAGGCGTGGGCGATTGTGGTTAAAACATACCCTGATGCCAAATTGGCATTGGTGGGTGATGGTGAAGAAAAAAGAGACTTGGAGCGTCTGGCTTCAAGTTTAAATCTGGTGTCACACATTGAATTTTTTGGTTGGACAGACCCTTTACCGCAGCTTGCTAAAGCCAAGGTTTTTGCTTTGTTGTCACATAATGAAGGTATGGGGCGCGTTGTAGTGGAAGCTATGGCGGCGGGTCTGCCTTGTGTGGTCTCGGATGTGTGTGGGTTGAAAGAATTGGTGGATGATAGTGTGGGGCAGGTTGTGGATGCAGAGAATGCGCAAGAAGTTGCCAATGCCTTGATGATGAATTGGTCGCGTGGTACACGCAATGCAGCGCGTGAGCGGGCAGAGGCTTACTCTATTACTGCTATGATGCACGGCTTGGATGATATTTATACGGAACTTATTGAAAAATAATGCTAGTATTGCTCCGTAGAGAAGATGAAGCAGCCATAATGGGTTGTGCTTCTCTAGTATTATTGGAGTATTTTAGTGGTAAGAAAGAAAGAAAAACGCGGTAATTCCGCAAAACGTCGTTCAAGTAGAACAAAGCAGGAAAGAAGCGAAGCACCAAGCTCTTCGCCATGGCCATCGCAGCCACCTGCACAAACCAAGCAAGGTGAAACAGTTAAACATAAATCACCTGAGCAAAAGTCTGAAGATAGAAAACCTTCCAGACGAAAAATACAAGAACAGCAAAGCAGTGAACCGCGTCGTGGTAAACGCCGTGACAGACAGGAAAAGCAAACACCTGCTGCATTCGCTTGGGGTGAAGCTCCAGCAGTGCGCAAACGTAAGTTTCGTGATGATAGTCGTGAGCGTAAAGTAAGCCATAAAACATGGGTAGGCACAGTATCGGCGCATCCTGATGGTTTCGGTTTTGTAAACGTTGAAGGACGTGATGAAGACGTATTCTTGTCCGTCGATGAAATGCGTGATGTGATGCATGGTGATAAAGTAGAAGTTCGCACCATGATGCGTCGTGGACGTGAAGCAGGTGTGTTGGTTCGCATTGTGGAAGAAGCTGCAAGTGAAATCACTGCTGAATTTAAAATTGAACATGATATGGGCTTTGCGTATCCACGCTCAAAACGGATGCAGCAAGCGATTTTGATTAAACGTCATGATACAGCAGGTGCCAAACATGGTGACTGGGTGCGTGTAGAAATTCAACGTGGTACTAATCCTTTAAGAGGCAAAATTATTGAGGTATTGGGTGATGATTTAACACCGAAGAAATTGGTGGATTTGATTGTTGCAGAACAAGCCTTGTCGGAAACATTTCCTGCTGAAGTATTGGCAGAATCGGATGCGATTCCTGAACGTATTCGTGTGAAAGATAAAAAAGACCGTTTGGATTTGACGCATTTGCCGTTTGTGACCATTGATGGTGCAGATGCGCGAGATTTTGATGATGCGATTTGTGTAACCCCGCGTGGTGATGGTTTTGAGGCATGGGTAGCCATTGCTGATGTGGCGCATTATGTGAAAGAAGGCTCTGCACTGGATGTTGAAGCTTTGGCACGAGGCAATTCATTTTATTTCCCAGACCGTGTGATTCCTATGCTGCCTGAGAAGCTGTCTAACGGTTTGTGTTCACTTAATCCGCATGTGGATAGGTTAGCAATGGCTGTGCGTATGCGTTTTGACGCAGGTGGAAAACGCCGTTCGGCACGGGTGTATAATGTTGTGTTTCATTCCCAAGCACGTTTGACCTATGAACAAGCTGCTGAATACCTTGAAGGTGGCAACAGCAAAGTCATCAAAGCAGCAAATGTACGTGAGATGTTGGATGCAGCTTTGGGTTTGTATCATATGTTAGAAAAAAACCGGGCAAAACGTGGTGCTTTAGAGCTAGATTTACCTGAAGTTCGTGCTGTGCTTAAAGATGATAAGGTTGAAGACATTGCTGGGACAGAGCGCAATGTGGCGCATAAGCTGATTGAAGAAATGATGTTGGCTGCAAACACAGCAGTTTCTGAGTTTTTAGAAGCCAAACATGTGGAGCAATTGTTTCGGATTCACCCTGCACCAGAGCGGGAAGCCATTGAAAAACTCAATGCATTTTTGGGTGCATTTGGTATGAAAATCAGACACCTTGATGGACAAGATGTGCGTCCTAAAGATGTGCAGCAAGCATTACATGCTGCTGAAGGCAAACCTTTTGCACCGATTTTGCACAAGTTGGTATTGCGCTCTATGCAGCAAGCCAAATATACCACTGAAAATGCAGGGCACTTTGGTTTGGCGTATGATTGTTACGGACATTTTACCAGCCCAATTCGTCGTTATGCCGATTTGACAACACATCGTAGGCTTAAAGCTGTGTTGGCAGGCGAGAAACCCAAGCGCATTGATTTGGAAGCCGTGGGTAGCCATGTATCCATCCAAGAGCGTAAACAACAACGTGCAGAGTGGGATACGCAAGCTATGTTGGCTGCTTTGTATCACAAAAAAGATGTGGGTAAGGTGATGGGGGCAACGGTGTCTGGCGTAAGTAAGCGCCGTATTTTCCTTTCCTTACAAGATACTTTTGCTGAGGCATCATTAAATGTGGATGATTTGGGTAAAATGTTGAGTTTGGATGAAGTTCATCATCGATTGGCGAGTAAAGATGGTACATTTAGCTTGGGTTTGGGCGATCAAATTCAAGTTGAAATTTTATCCACAGACCCTGTGCGTGGGCAAATCAATGTGGTGATGGTGCCTGAATCGAAAGTGGACGTTTGATGACGTGACAATGACGGATGGATATGGCTATATTTCGTGCTTAGGTAGTGTGATTCTGGAGGCAATATGTTTCACGGTGTAATGACAGCGTTGGTGACCCCATTTAAAGATGGTAAAGTGGATGAAGAAGCCTTTCGTGCTCATTTGGAGCGTCAGATTGAAGGTGGCGTTGATGGTGTTGTACCTGCGGGATCTACAGGTGAAGCAGCGACTTTAAGTGTAGCTGAACATAAAGAAGTGATTCGTATTGCTGTGGAGCAAGTGAATGGTCGTGTACCAGTCATTGCAGGTACAGGAAGCAATAACACTGCGGAATCTATTGAGTTGACCAAAGCTGCTAAATCGTTGGGTGCAGATGCTTCGCTTTTGATTTCACCGTATTATGTGAAACCAACGCAAGAAGGCATTTATCAGCATTATAAAGCCATTGCCGATGCCGTACACATTCCACAAATTTTGTACAATGTACCAGGGCGGACAGCTTCAAACATGGAGCCTGAAACCGTGGCGCGTTTGTCGCATATTACCAATATCGTAGCCATCAAAGATGCGACTGCAGATATGGCACAACTTACCCGCACTATGATGGCATGTGATGGGCGTATTTTATTCTATTCGGGTGATGATGCCAGCGTATTACCCTTTATGACATTGGGTGGGTCAGGTGTGATTTCTGTGGTATCGAATATTGCACCCAAAACTATGAAAGCTATGGTAAATGCAGTCGTTACCAAAGATTTTGAAACTGCCAAAGCTATGCACTTTGCACTTCAACATTTAACTGATGCGATGTTTGTTGAAAGCAACCCTATTCCTGTGAAAAAAGCGTGTGAATTACTGGGTTGGATGTCTGGTGAACTTCGTTTGCCATTAACTGAGCAATCTGCTGAAAATACAGCAGCACTTCAACAAGTGATGCAAAACTTTCAATCTGATGTGGAAACATTAAGAGGCTAAAGAACTTAGCCTCTTTGGTTTAGTGTGTTTAGTCTGTTAACACTTTTGTGAGACTAAAAGCACCACGTACTTGACCCAGTTTATAACCTGTTGCCTGATCATTAGGGTAGTGTTTTAGAAGTGCAGCGCGGACTTCAGGTTTGATATTTGTACCATGGCAAGTTAAGCAAACACCTTGTACACCCTGCGCTTTCATCAAACGAAACTTTCCATCTTTCATGCTTGTCGCCATCAGTTTACCTGCAGGTTTTCCTGCTGCTTGCTGGGCATCAAAGTCTTTTAATACCTTTTCTTCCCATATATCTGGTTTGGCAGAAGTAGAGCGTGCTTTTAGGCTCACTCTTTTGACATTCCAACCTGTTTCTTGGCTAAGTTGCTTGGCGATAGCAGGGGCTTTGTTTGCACAAACTTCAATAGCATGGACAGGACCACCTTCTTTCATGGCTTTAATTAGCTGGGGTTTAAGCGTGCCTCCAAATTGTTTGATAATTTGAATGCCTTCTTGTTTGAGTGCGGTTTCACCGGCAGCAAAAGATGCTGTGGCAAAACTTAGGCTGCCCAATACTAGCCCAGCGGTTATAACTTTAGATATTTTCATGGTGTCTCCTTATTTTTATATTATTAAAAGATGATATAATAATTATCTGATACTGCATTGTCTAGGAGTCTGACATATTTTTAGATTATCACTTGGCAACAGCTTTGCTTAATAGTTAGGTATGAACCCCGACTTAGTCATTAATTACGGTAAAGAAGCCCTTGAAATGATATTGATGTTATCCATGCCTATGCTGGTGGTGGCATTGGTGATAGGGGTGGCGATTTCATTGTTTCAGGCTGTGACCCAGATTCAAGAGATGACACTAACTTTTGTACCTAAAATTATTGCTGTGTTTGTGGTGATGGTGATTGCTGCACCTTGGATGGTAGAAACATTGGTGAGTTATACCCGCCGCATTTTTGAATCTATCCCCACCTTGTTAAGTTAAGATGTTCCCCCTTCCTGATGATCAAGATATTTTGGTTGGAATTTTAGTCTTTTTACGCATCAGTTTATTGATGATGCTACTACCTGTGATTGGGCATAAGTTGGTGCCTTCTCCAATTAAAACAGGCTTTGTCGGAATTTTGACGGTTT
>JALWRX010000081.1 GCA_027080505.1 Ghiorsea sp. | reverse complement strand
AACCTTAATCAGCATTGATTGGCAAGGTTATGTTTATGATTGTGATTTTAATCAAATGTTAGGGCTTCATGCGCCCATTGAAGGTGAAGAAAAGTTACATATTGCCCAACTGATTGCCCAAGAAGAACTCCAACAAACGCTAGGTTATGGTCTAGCAGGGCAACCGATTACTGTGATGGATCATTGCTATGCTTGCACGGCTGGGCAAGGCTCAAGCTGTGGTGGTGCTTTGTAAAAATTAAAGCCTAGAATAAATCTAGGCTTTAATTCTTTAATTGTTATTGAGCAGCTATTTCCTTTATTTCCCAAGGAAGCCCTTTATATTTTGGGTAACCTTCAAGGAATTCGATTTTACTATCCGTATTATCATGAATGAACTGCATGGTTTCAGAAACTGTTTGATCCACAAAGCCTTCAGGGGAACCTGCAGCACCAGCCAAGCTAGCACCTAACTTTTTACCTAATTCAAGCGGATTTAAAGTAAAACCTTCTTTCTTTGTGTACACACTATAAAAATCTAAGTGGTATCCATTTTTATATGGGAAAAGGCAAGCTGTGAAACTAATGCCACCAGTTGTTCCTACATGTGGTCGGTGAGCACTTCCAACCCAAGCAGCACCATCACATTGAATGGTTTGAGGTGCTCCTCGACCTGACATCGCCATAAAAGCCGCCATATTTCCTGTTAGCTGTTGTTTAACAACTTTAAAGCGCGGTGCTTTTTCTGGTAGTGGCAAACCATCAGGAATAGGACGTGATTCGTTCATATCAGCCACTGTTCTGCCTATGCCATTACTTACAAAATCTGCCATCTCAAAACGTGGTGTCGATGTTTGAATATCAAATATTCTGTACTGCTCCGTTGTTTTATATTTCTTGGTCATTGCATTGTTTGTTGCGCCGCAAGATACCAATGCTGATATACTCAAAAGTATCAATATTTTTTTCATACCCCTCTCCTTTTACTCATTTTTTCAAGCGGCACAACCCTTGCTGGGGGGGGGATTTGTCAAGTGTATTTAAGTAATAGTTGCTTTAAGTGTGCTTCAACTTCAATCTTTCGCCATTGATTTTGTTGGAGATAAACCGTGACCGAACAAACAGGCAAAGAACAAGACATCAAACGCATCGTTTCAGGTATGCGTTCATCGGGCAAGCTGCACCTTGGGCATTATAAAGGTGTGCTGCAAAACTGGCTGACTTTGCAAGAAAACAAAGAATGTTTTTTCTTTGCTGCGGACTGGCATGGTTTAACCACGGAATATGCTAATCCTTCTGTGGTTAAAGAAGGGATTTGGGATATGTTGATGGATTGGTTGGCAGTGGGCATCAACCCAGAAAAATCCACCATTTTTATTCAATCGCAAGTGCCCGAGCATGCAGAGCTGCATTTATTGCTTTCGTTTATGACCCCGCTTTCATGGCTTGAGCGTGTACCCACCTATAAAGACCAAATTGCACAACTACGCGAAAAAGATTTGGGCACTTATGGATTCTTAGGTTACCCACTACTGCAATCGGCTGATATTATGATGTATAGGGCTGATGCTGTGCCCGTGGGCGAAGACCAAGTGCCACACATTGAACTCACCCGTGAAATTGGTCGCAGATTTAACCATTTGTATCGACAAGGTATCCCGCCATTGTTCCCTGATTGCCAAGCTTTATTGATGCCAACATCCAAGTTACCTGGGCTTGATGGGCGCAAAATGAGCAAATCGTATGGCAATGCGATTACCCTATGCGAGCCTTGGAAAGACACGGAAAAGAAAATTAAAACCATGCCTACAGACCCTGCTCGTGTGCGCCGAGAAGATGCTGGCACACCAGAAAAATGTCCTGTTTGGGATTTCCATAAAGTGTACTCCACTGAAGATGAGCGCAGTAAGATTCGTGAAGGTTGTACTACAGCAGGCATAGGTTGCTTGGATTGCAAGAAAGTATTGCTCAAACATTTGCAAGATGAGTTAGAACCTATTCGGGAACGTAGGAATGATTTGGCGAAACAGCCTGACCTCGTAAAAGACATTGTGCGTGAAGGCAATGAAAAAGCACGCCGAGAAGCGCGCAAAACTATAGATAAGGTGCGTAAATCTGTGAAGTTAGACTATAAACTTTGATAGTTTAAACCGCAGAGTTACGCAGAGAACTCGAAGATAAACTGTCATGCCGACCAGCGTGGAGGCATCTATAGATTTCTCCACTCCGCTACGCTTCAGTCGAAATGACAAAGTAAACCACTTTTAAGCAGATAAGCTGACAATGCGCCTTAAATCATAGAGAGTAGCGCAAGAAATACATACAGTGGGGACATTGCATGAACGATAAAAGAAAACAAACAGAAAAGCTTGAAAATACGGGCATACGCATCAATAAATACCTTGCTCAGTGCGGGCTTTGCTCTAGGCGCGAAGCGGATAAAATGATTGAAGCTGGTCGTGTACAAGTCAATGGTGAGACCATTGACCAAATGGGCATCAAAATTCAGCCCAATGATTTGGTGTTGGTGGATGATAAACCTGTTGATAACAACCAAGAACAAATCTACCTACTCTACAATAAACCTCGTGGTTTATTATGTTCTCGTAAAGATGATAAAGGTCGCCCTTTGATTTATGAACACTTGGATATTCCTGCCCATGTACAATCAGTAGGTCGCTTGGATATGGATAGTGAAGGTTTATTGCTGCTCACCAGCAATGGTTCATTATTACAAACTCTGATTTCACCCAAAAATAAAGTGCCGCGTACTTATAAAGTGAAATTTACAGGCTCGCTTAGCCTAGAAAGCATAGAAAAATTGCGCAATGGCGGCATTGACTTGGGTAAAGGTGAACTAAGTGATCCTTGGGATATGAGTATTGATTCGGATAATGGTGGGCATAGCTGGATAACTGTCACCATCAAGCGCGGTAGATGGCGCGAAATTCGACGTACCTTAGATGCTGTAGGGCATATCGTGCGTCGCCTTATTCGCATCCGTTTTGGTCCTATCAAACTTGAAGAAGGAATGCCTGTGGGTAGTTGGCGCAACTTAACCAGCAAAGAAGTTGCAGCCCTTAAACGCTTGCATAAATCTGCTGCCGACTCATAAAAAAGGGTAGGCATTGCTGCCCACCCTTTCGTCATGTTTTAGCATCAACTTACTTGATGAGTAGCCCTTCTTTTTCATCATAATCCACAGTGATAGTATCACCGCTGGCTTGTCCACCAATCAAGTACCTTGCCAATGGCGTTTCAACCGCTTGTTGGATAAAGCGTTTGAGCGGCCTTGCACCATACACAGGGTCGTAGCCTTCTTTTGCCAACCATGCTTTAGCAGTATCGGTCACTTCCAAAATATAACCTTGCTCTTTCAAGCGTTTGGCAAGTGAAGCGACAAGCAATTCCACAATATGAACCAAATCATCTTGTGTAAGTGCTGCAAACAAGACCACATCATCTACCCTATTTAAAAACTCAGGGCGGAAATGCGCTTGCAACCTCGTCATCACTTGTTTTTCCACTTCTTCATCAATGCCTTCCAGCATCAAATCGCTACCGATATTACTTGTCATCAACACAATGGTATTGCGGAAATCTACCGTTCTACCTTGCGAATCCGTCAAGCGACCATCATCGAGCAACTGCAAGAGAAGATTGAACACATCAGGATGTGCTTTTTCAATCTCATCAAACAAGAGCACCGAATAAGGGTTACGGCGCACTGCTTCAGTGAGCTGACCACCTTCTTCAAAGCCAACATAACCTGGAGGCGCACCAACCAAGCGAGACACGCTGTGTTTCTCCATATATTCCGACATATCCAAGCGAATCATATGCTCTTCACTGTCAAACAAGGCATTCGCCAATGTTCTCGCCAGCTCCGTTTTACCCACACCAGTAGGACCCAAGAAGATAAACGAACCCATAGGTCGATTCGGGTCTTGAATGCCTGCTTTGGCGCGCAAAATCGCATCAGACACAGCTTTCACCGCTTTATCTTGACCAATCACACGCTCATGCAACACCGATTCCAAACGCAAGATTTTCTCACGCTCACCTTCCATCAAGCGAGTCACTGGAATATTCGTCCAACGCGCCACTACTTCTGCGATTTCATCGTCGGTCACTTCTTCCTGCAACAAGTCGCTTGACGACTCTTGTTCTTCCAAAGCTTTCAGTCTTTCTTCAAGCTCTGGCAATTTGCCATAGCGAAGTTCAGCCACTTTCTCTAGCTGATAATTACGCTCTGCTTCCTCAATTTCCAAACGTGTTTTATCAAGCTCTTCACGCACCGTTTGCAATGCATCATGGGCAGTTTTCTCACTTTCCCATTGTGAATACATCACATCACGTTTTTCTTTCAAGTCAGCAAGCTCTTTGCGCAAGGCTTCCAAGCGCTCTTTACTTGCATCGTCCGTTTCTTTTTTCAACGCCGTTTCTTCAATTTCAAGGCGCATCACTTTTCGGGTGATTTCATCCAGCTCTGCTGGCATAGAATCAATTTCCGTACGAATTGATGCACATGCCTCATCAATCAAATCAATGGCTTTATCAGGCAAGAAGCGGTCGTTGATGTAACGGTCAGACATGGTTGCCGCCGCCACAATCGCCGCATCTTGGATACGTACACCATGATGCAACTCAAAGCGTTCCCTTAAACCACGCAAAATGGAAATCGTATCTTCCACATTGGGTGCTTCGACAAGCACAGGTTGGAACCTACGCTCCAATGCCGCATCTTTTTCAATATACTGCCTATGTTCGTTAAGTGTGGTCGCACCAATACAATGCAACTCACCACGCGCTAGCATCGGTTTAAGCATATTGCCTGCATCTGCTGAACCTTCAGTTTTACCCGCACCAACAATGGTATGTAATTCATCAATAAATAGAATCACACGCCCTTCTGATGCTTTGATTTCATTGAGCACAGCTTTGAGGCGTTCTTCAAATTCACCACGGTATTTTGCGCCTGCCATCAAGGCAGTCATATCCAACGCAAAAATAGTGCGATGTTTCAAACCTTCAGGCACATCACCCGATACAATACGTTGCGCCAAACCTTCGGCAATCGCAGTTTTACCCACACCCGGTTCACCAATCAACACAGGGTTATTTTTGGTTTTGCGTGACAAAATCCGAATCACTGCCCGAATTTCGCTATCGCGCCCAATCACAGGGTCAAGCTTGCCCTGCCTTGCCATTTCAACAAGGTCTGTGCCGTATTTTTCCAAAGCTTCATATTGTGCTTCAGGCGTATCGCTGGTCACCCGCTGATTACCGCGCACAGCTTGCAGAGCTTCTTCAAATTTTTCCATGCTCAAGCCTGATTCAATCAGGATTTTTGCTGATTCCGTAGTTTTATCATCAATGATTGCCCATAAGATATGTTCCACAGACATATAGGCATCGCCCATTTTCTGCATTTTATCCATGGCTTTCACAACCACTTGGTTCAACTCTTGGGTAACGAAAATTTTTCCTGCTTCGCTACTACCTGTCACTTTAGGGCGTTTACCCAGAGCAACCGACACTTTATTTTTCACCGCTTCAACATCAACATCAGCCTTATGCAAAAGCTGAGTTGCTAAACCACGATCTTGTTCCAATAACTCATACAACACATGTGGTGTATCCACCTCTTGGTGTGATAACCGTACTGCAGTGGCCTGCGCTGCTTGTATTGCTTCAGCGACTTTTTGTGTAAATCTACTTGTATCCATCACTGCTACCTCTCATCTATTTTTAACCTTACTTTTCTTGCGTCCTTTAAGCTATAAGGTCGCATAATAATAAATTCAAGGGTTGAGATACGCTTACTTATGATACATATTGTTCATTCATCGGATACAAGAAAAAGGCTCCAAGTATTTCTACCCAGAGCCTCTTTATCATTAAATTACACCATTAATCTTCTTGCTTCACCATCATATAACCCAAACATGCCAATACAAACAACATCACTTTAAGACCAAATGTTTGGCTTGGCTCACCTACCCATGCTGTAGCCGCATGTGCGTTTGATACACTCATCACAATCACCGCAATACTTATCATTACTATATATTTCATGTTTTCCTCTTATTTGCTTAAATTGCATGCATCCTTATGCCAAAAAACATCCTAGTGCGCCTATGATAGCTAACCCTAAAACAGCGTGGTATCGCATGAATATGCGATATATCATACGCAACACTTCTATGACCTATTCTCTGCTTGACACTTGATAGCCATATCGCAACACTTCGCGCCGTCTCTACCAGACGATACACCATAGATTTGCCAGAGTGGCGGAACTGGTAGACGCGCCGGATTCAAAATCCGGTGGCCTTGCGGTCGTGCCGGTTCGATTCCGGCCTCTGGTACCATTCATGAAGCCTGTAAATTTTTCGGAGTTTGCAGGCTTTTTTGTTATTTGTAAGGTAATGAACTTTACTAAGCTCAAATAGAAAGCGGGCATCTTATTTGAAATAAAAGCAGCTAAGTGCGCAGCTCACTTAGCTACATGTGGATGTGCCAAGATACCAGCGTGCGAGTGAGCCACCACTTAGCAAGTATATTGTGCTTACTTAAATTTTGTCAAATAGGATAATAGCAGGAAGAATCAATACACCTACAACAGTAGAAATTTAAGTAAGGTCTTAGACATAATCCGTTTGTGCAGTCATACCATTAATCTACAACAGTAGAAATTTAAGTAAGGTCTTAGACCGTGAATTGCCAGAATCAAACCCATTCCATCTACAACAGTAGAAATTTAAGTAAGGTCTTAGACTTTTTTATTGATTATAAACCGATTGTTATCTACAACAGTAGAAATTTAAGTAAGGTCTTAGACACCGTACAGGTTGGGTACATACCTTTATCTACAACAGTAGAAATTTAAGTAAGGTCTTAGACTTGTGGGGACTAAAGTTATCTATGCCATCTACAACAGTAGAAATTTAAGTAAGGTCTTAGACATAACAAACCTTAGCCCAGATGCGGTATCTACAACAGTAGAAATTTAAGTAAGGTCTTAGACCCTGAATGTTCAAGCCTCACTCTTATATCTACAACAGTAGAAATTTAAGTAAGGTCTTAGACCAGGAGCAGCTGCGATAGCCTGCTTAGTATCTACAACAGTAGAAATTTAAGTAAGGTCTTAGACATCAAAAACAAACTTGTAAGTTGAAGTATATCTACAACAGTAGAAATTTAAGTAAGGTCTTAGACCTTCTTTCATTTTTTACCTCGTTTTATATCTACAACAGTAGAAATTTAAGTAAGGTCTTAGACATCAACTGCAAATGCGATTTGCATTAAAATCTACAACAGTAGAAATTTAAGTAAGGTCTTAGACGCTGCAAGCAATGAGCCGCCGCCAGTATCTACAACAGTAGAAATTTAAGTAAGGTCTTAGACCAGGAGCAGCTGCGATAGCCTGCTTAGTATCTACAACAGTAGAAATTTAAGTAAGGTCTTAGACATCAAAAACAAACTTGTAAGTTGAAGTATATCTACAACAGTAGAAATTTAAGTAAGGTCTTAGACTTATTGTATTATCCATAAACAAAAACATATCTACAACAGTAGAAATTTAAGTAAGGTCTTAGACGCCTTGATTGTCCTGTAGCCAAATCATGGAATCTACAACAGTAGAAATTTAAGTAAGGTCTTAGACAATCATCGTCCAATTCAGCCGAGAAATATCTACAACAGTAGAAATTTAAGTAAGGTCTTAGACAGCATTACAAAGTCGGCGTACAACCGTATCTACAACAGTAGAAATTTAAGTAAGGTCTTAGACTTTCAGGGTGCAGCTTTTCCATAAAATCTACAACAGTAGAAATTTAAGTAAGGTCTTAGACGACCAAGCGTGTACCTGCTAAGTCATAAATCTACAACAGTAGAAATTTAAGTAAGGTCTTAGACTTGTCACCCGTTGCGCCGGTGATGGCAATCTACAACAGTAGAAATTTAAGTAAGGTCTTAGACTTTTGTGATGTGATCTTGTTAGCAATATCTACAACAGTAGAAATTTAAGTAAGGTCTTAGACATAATAGTGTTATCTTCTTTGGATACCATCTACAACAGTAGAAATTTAAGTAAGGTCTTAGACAACGTAACAGCACCGTTACGCCACGAATCTACAACAGTAGAAATTTAAGTAAGGTCTTAGACCACAACAACAGTGCCACATGGTTTATATCTACAACAGTAGAAATTTAAGTAAGGTCTTAGACCTCCTAAATGGTCGCTTTTAAAAACCTTTCATCTACAACAGTAGAAATTTAAGTAAGGTCTTAGACGTGGACGTTTTGGATTGAGCGAAACCATCTACAACAGTAGAAATTTAAGTAAGGTCTTAGACCACCGAGATGGGATATTAAGGAAGCTCATCTACAACAGTAGAAATTTAAGTAAGGTCTTAGACAGGTAGCAGGTTCAACAGAGCACTTTTCAATACAAAAATACCTTTTATTTGGTATTTTTGCCTACCTAAACCTTTTTTTGTCACTTCAAAACGGTAAAAAAACACATTAAGACCAAGGTTTGCAATTTTTCACTTTAAAGAACAAGTAAATCTTCATCATCATTTGCTGCATAACCGTATTTTGTCACTTTACACTGTTTACTCAAGTTAAAAATAATCACACTATCACTTTGGCTAAATCTTTTCTCAAACCCTGATTGAATTTCCGCCTCAATCACATTCAAAATCCGCCTACTATTCTTAATTTCAAACACAGAATATTGAAGCCTATAACCAAATTTGGATAAAAACTTTGAGAATTTGGTTCTTACTTTATCATCGCTAATGTCATAAGTCACAATCAGCATTTATCTACCATAAAATACAGGAAACTGATTAATATCTGCATCCTTCATAAAAGCTCGATAATAGCTTTGAACATATAAAAACATCTCCTGCTTATGCTCCAATAAAGATTTCAGCAGCAAGGTAATATAGGGCTTGGCTTTCTCGCCAAAGATTCGATATTGCCCATTCACAAAAGAGAAATCATCTTCATGCACCTGCCCTAATTTGAACGACTTTCGCACCTGCAAATCAATGATAGAGCGAAAGGGCTCCACCAAATCACATACCAGTGATTTGCGTTGATAAAATGTTTGATGATAAACACCTTGATAGGTATCAAACCCATACAAATTAAGCATCGCATCCATCAAGTGAAACAACTGTGTATAGCCAATATCCAAGAGGAGGTTTACAATATCATGCTTTACGCGTGGTCTGCGACCTTTCCAATTCATCTCATCAAACATATGAGAAAAATAAACCCGTGACGCAATACCCTCGATACCTAAAATTTCTTGCAATTCCAATACACCTGAACCTTGTAATTGTGCTTGATAACCTTTCAGATGTGCAATAGCTTTTTTTAATTCCTTCGACTTTTTTCGGCGAAGCTTTAATGATGTAGTTTGCTGCTCTATCTTGTTATGAATAACATGCTTAGCTATATCCAGCTTATCATAGGCATATTGCTTCCTACGCAATAAAACATTGCCTTCCGCTTTTGCCAGCCAGCTACCATAAGGAATCAACCCGTGGGTCATTAAGATAATGCTAAAGCCAAATTTTTTCGCTCGCTGCAATAAGCCTGAAGTCACCGTAATATGCCCAACAATAAAAAGCGCAAACAAACGATAGCAACTAGATTGATGACGAATACCATCTTTTCCAGAGATGATGATATTATCATTCTTAAAACTCATGCGCTCACCATGACTCAGCATGGCAACGATAATCTTTTTCTGCTCAAAGTCTGGTGCACTCAACATAATGAAGCATCGCAAAGGTTGTGATAAATGCAGTGCTTGCATTTGTTTGCATTGGCTGAAAATGACGCACTCATATCAAATGTTCGCATATCAGCCAATAATTGCTCAAAAGCTAGCTGCCGCTTGGGGTCATCCTCTGGCTTTTTGACAGGGTAATTCTTATTGTCGTCCATACTATGAAATTTGAGCGACTGAACTGTGTATCCCATCTCGGTCAGGCAGTGATATTGGGCATAAATTTGGTGAATATACCCATCATAAATCACTTTTATTTTCTTTTTCCGCTCAACCAACTCCCCTTTCTTACTATCAAACACATCAATCTTGCCACCAATTCGATAAGTATCACTATAGACTTCCATACCCTGAAAAACATGCTTGGATGTTGAATAAGTTCCTGCATCCACTGCCTTATGTGCAGCTTTACCCTTAGTTTGATCCGTACATTGATAAAGCCGCTGTTCTACCCGCCCATACAACTGATGAAAGTAAATCGAGCGTGGGCAGAAAATAAAGTCATTCAAATAAGCGATGGGCAGATAAGCTTCCATAGCACTAGCCCCTATGCCTTGAACTTTTTCTTTTGCGCAAACCCAAACCATTCTTCATTTTTCATAGCTAAATTAAGTTTCTTGGGCTTATCTACATCCCAATCATGCTGACGGATTTGCTGTAAACTCCACAAGCCTTTAAGCGCGATATGATACGCGCCATTGGCATCGGCATCTTGCGGCATGTTGTCTGGTGCTTTACGGCTATCAAAGAAGTTGCCGCTTTCATCTGCTACGGGAGATAAAATAAAATCTTCATCTGTACCTGTAACACTATGACGAAGCGATAGTGTTAAACGCAGCAGCCAATACAGTTGCTTGTAAAATTTTGTGTCTTTTACAGCGGCAATAGCATCCTTAATATCATCTTCTTGATTGTATGTTACACCATAAGCTGCAAACAATGCTTTGAGTTGCGCTGTGACATCAATGGTTTCCGTTTCCCACTGACCACTGCTTTTGTTTCTCCTGTTTTGATAGCGTGTATCTCCAAAAGTGCATACTACCCATCTGGTTTGATAGTCACCAAACTTACGGCTAGGACACATTTTTTTGTAATCAAACTCAAACTCAAAGTAACCCTTGGTTTGATTCCACTGAATACGCTCAAAGGATTCAAAAAACACCTTGGATTTTGCCAAGCTTTCATACTTGGGCTTTAAGAAATCAATAAATCCTGTGGCAGGGTCAATCTTGGATGTATAATCCGAGCGCACATAATAAAGTATGCCCGTTTGCTTACCCAGCTTCTCAAAGCTCTCAAATGGCGCAGCAAGCTGATAAGCATTCAAGTAACCACCTGCTTGTGTTGCGCCCCTTTCCTTAAACACAAGGTAATTCAGCTTATCAATCAAAGCTTTCTCAAACTTCTGATAAACCTGCTTTTCAACCTTAAAACGCCCACGCTTAAAACCAAAATTCAAATCCTCAAGGCAAACAACGGCATTGTGTTTCACAATAAGCTGCGCCAGCTTATGAACCACTTGTGATAAATACCCAGCTTTGAGTTCTTTGATATTTTCAATCGTTGACCAGTTTTTCCTTGCCTGATCACGCTCTTTTTCTTTGGCGTGTAATTTCTGTTGATAATCAACGGGGTAGCCTTTATCTGTTGCAATCTGGTTGAGACTTCCTTGCTCAACCACCTCACCTTTGCCATTGACCACCGTGTAATAAAGCAAATGGCGTTCGCCACGGTCAATGCCAATCACATGCACATTATCTTGTGCTGCTAATAGTCCATTTACTTTATCATTAAAGCGAACCACACCCTGAGCTTTAAAGTTCAATGAAATGGGCACATGGAAAAAGAACTTATCCTGCGTATAGCGTTTGTCTTTGATAATATCGTAATCAAACACGCTTTGTTTTTTTGGATTATCAGCATTTTTATTATCAATAGGCTCTTTGGCTCGGTGAATTGTTTTATCCTCATGCTTGATGGAGTGTTTTCTATAAAAAATCTCCGCCTCACCATTGAGTTTAAGCACTACATCTTTCAGGTTTTCAGGCTCAAACAAACCTTTCCAATATAATGTATGCAGATTGGGCTTGCCTGTGCTGTTTGGTGAGAAATCTTTGTTGTAGATTTGGAACAGGAATAGCTTGCCTTCTTCTACACACTTATTGATATAGGCTTCTGAAACATCTGAAAACCATAATTTGTATCCCTGTGCTTCAACTTCCCGATAAAAACCACTTAAATCGTTATAGTTTGATGTTGGTGAAAAATGAAATCCGAACACATCCCAACCAAAATTATCCGTTGGATGGACTTTATATTTTGGAATATTGTGTTTGAAGAAATCAATCAATTTATGACAACTTTCAAGCTTAAATGTAGCTCCTTTTTTGTGTTCATTATTTTTATACAAATCAAGTATCTCTTGAGGCGGACTAAATGTTTCTATTCCCTTCTTAGAAAAGAACACCTTGGGAAGCATTTTATTTGCACCTGAAAGCAACTTGTAATTCATTTTTTCATAACATTTATCCGCAGCTTCGCTTGCTGAATAGCGATCGAACACCTTGGTATGTTTCGGATGCATAATCGCCAGATAAAAATTGCCATCTTTTCGTAAAATGATGCTTTTATTGTCACTTTCCTTATTTAAGTCCCAACCATTTAAGAGCGTAGGAGCATCAAAATTGATTTTTATTTTATCTTTTGAAAATGGCTTTTTACTCAAATGATTGCGTGTTTTGTTATATAAACTAACAGTAACTTGTTCATAAGCTGAATAAGCCTCGGCAAAATCAGCATAAAAACCCGTGTCCACATCGGGCATATCAATGGCTTTGCGCCCTTTGACCAAATACAAAGGCTTGATGGCATGGGAAACTTCCATAAACGCATCCAACATATTTTTAATGGCTTCAACCTGCTGAAAGCCTTCACCGCCTTGATCGTTGTCATGTTTGGGCGCACGCTTGTTTTTACTTAGTTCTTCAAGCTCAAAAAGAGGCTCTACTTTCGCAATCGCGGCTGGCAAAGGCTCTTGAGACTTCTGCCAGTACCTCAACAGAAATGATGAAACAGGTTGCTCTGGGTTTGGCAAAGCTTCTAACAGTTGTTGTAACTCGCTCTGGTCTTCCAACTGATTGATATAACCAACAACCGCCTGATTCAACTCCTCTATGGCATACACTTCTTGCTTCAAAAAAGATTCTTGCGCCTTTTTGGCTGATAAACGCTTCTCCGCATACCAACGAACAGCATCAGAAATAACACCAAAGAAATGAAACATTTCCTGCGACAATGATGTTAATGCTGAACTTTTGATATACACCCTTTTCAAGTCTGCTGTAACAAACTGATTCATAGCCTTGTTTAACTGTGAAATCATGCCTTCTTCACTTGTTGCAGCATCCACATAGTCACGCAATGCTTGTAAAAGTTCTTTATCACTTTCAAAAGCATCAGGAAGAAAGGAGTGTGTTTCCCTGTCACTTAAAATCTGCTTGAAAAGTGGCATAAATCGAGGGAACCTCTTGGCTTTTTCGGAGTTTTGTTGGCGATATAGATTAATTTGCTCGTTTAACCCCTGAATTTTCTCTCCATCTTCTGTGGTTCTTCCGCCAATCAGTTCATTGAATCCCGTAATACCTGATTGCGTAAATAATCGTGAAAAATAGCGCGGCTGAAACACCTCATCCAAATGCTCAACACCAGCAGCTTGCAATAGTGTATCATCCAAACGAAACACTAAATCAGGGTGTTTTCCTTTGATGGTTTGATATGCCAGATAGTTATTAAAGAATTTGGGCAAATTGTCATTCATCAAACGGTTAGCAATGGCTGTGCTTTGTGCTTCAGCCGTATACATATTTTTTCTATTTTCATGAAAGCCTGAAAAATAAGTGGTAAATTTCTTAAAATTTTCGACCGCATCTTTATATTCATCCCATAAACCTTTCTTTTGCAACCACTCAGGCAAATCACGCGTGATAAACTCTTTTTTAAACAGCCCATCATTGCCAACAAATGATGTCACCAACTTTTTACGCAGTGATTCCTGCTCTTTTTCCCACCCGCTTCTATTTTCAGTAGGGTTCTCTTTTAATTTTTGATAGTAGGAAAAGGCATCTTCCAAATCTTGTGAAAAATCTAAAATTTCACCGGTCTTTTTATCCACAGGCTCACGCAAACATTCTTCGATATATTCACGGTGATAATCATCAATCAGCGTTTTAATACGCTGATAATCCTTGTTGCGTTGTTCATCCTTCAAGACCGTATCTTTTAAGTATTGCGACTTAAAATCCTCAATATAATCCGCTGTTTCTCCAACTGGTTTCAACTCAAACCTAAGTGTTTTCGACAGTGAATATTGCTGTGTAAAGTTCTCAAGCATATCAACCTCCATTAACTATAAAAAATATCCATCCAGCACCACCTCAAAACGCACTCTTTCCCAAGGATTTCTCGATTGCGTAATCTCGACCACTTTAGCCGACAGGTACTCTCCCCTATCCAGCATTTGGGCAATGGCTGTGTTATCCGCTTTGGGCACAAAACCTAATTTATATTGCTTAAAGTGTACTGCAACCGCATTTTTGTCGTATGTATTATCTTGCTCTCGTATTAAAAGCAGCGGTGTATCCACCCATAGTTCAGAAAACACTTGCTCACCATCATAATATTGGAACCCCGCAATGGGTGATTGTTGCACAATAATTTTTCTCGCTGGTGCAGCCCATACAACAGCGGGTATCAGTGGTGCAGAAACCCCACCTTGCAGTAACATTTTAATGAAATCACGCCTATCCATGCCATTACCTCCACATGCAATGAAAGGTGAAGCATATCGTGGGGCGAGGACATATATTGTCCTTAGCTGTATTGATTAGCGGCTTGCTGTAAGCGGTCTGCTACTTGTGTTATCAATGCAGGCGGCTCTATCACCTGAACATCTGCACCATATTTACAAATTTCCATGATTAACTCGGTAGGGTCGGCATAGGGAATACGCAATTCAAATCTTCCATCATCTAACCACAGCCCCGCTTCATCAGGAAACCACTGCTCATCAGCAACCCATCGCGCTGCTTTCCCCGTAAAACGCAGCACTGCCGTTGCCCTTGGTTCGCCAGAAAATATGCCAAAAGATTTTGTTAATAGATGTTCAAGTTTTGCTTTTGACAACGCATAACTCGCACTATCCAACACCTTAGCTTCTTTGATATTCTCTACGGCAAATGTTCTTAAATCTTTTTTGGCATGACACCAAGCATCCAAATACCAGTTGCCTTTATAATATACCAGATGTTGCGGCGACACCGAACGCTTGCTCCAAGCGTTGCTTTGCCTGCTATAATATTGAATTTTCAAGCGTTTTCTATTTAACAAAGCCGATGCAACCACTGAAAACATGGGTATTCGCTTACTTCTCGTGCCTGAACCCAACACCCGAATCCGTTGCACATGATCTTGCGATGGTAAATTTTTATGCAAAAGTTTACTTAGTTTTTCTTGAATAAGTCTAATATGTTCATGAAAAAAACCTCCTGACAAATGTTCCGTAAGTTGCTGCATCGTAAGCAATGCCTGCAACTCGTCATTGGAAAACCAAATGCCAGGCAGTTCAAATGTTGAACCCTTTGCATAGAAATACCCTTGGCTCGGTTTATTGAGAATAGGAGCATCAAGATAAAGCCGCATATCATCAATCAGCCGCCGAACCGTTCGCTCGCCTGTTTCTAAGGCTTCACATAAAAATGACAGCGAAACGGGTCTACTGCGGTGCGTCTGTAGTATATGATGCAGCTTTTGCGCTCGTTCTAACCTATCCATATCGCAGCATAACCCAAAACCATATGGTATATCAATCATGCAATACTGTGATTACACTTGGCAGCAATGGACAATCCAATCAACTGGTCAGAACTCAGTCAAAACATTCAAACATGTATGCTGTTTCAGCGCAGGTCGTTTTCCAATCGACTTAGAAAATTGCGTGGTTTGAACAAAAAGAACAAAGACATAAGCAAGCAACTGCAACGCTTACAATCAGACATCAACAAATCGCAACAGCAGTTATTGGATAGGCAGCATAATATTCCTAAAATTAGCTATACTGAAGATTTACCTATCAGCCAAAAGCGAGAAGTCATTGCTGATGCTATTAAAGCCAACCAAGTCACGATTATTGCAGGGGAAACAGGCTCGGGAAAAACCACACAAATTCCTAAGATATGTTTGGATCTTGGTTGCGGCATTGAAGGCATGATTGGGCATACCCAACCGCGCAGAATTGCTGCAAGAAGTGTCGCTACACGCATTGCAGAGGAGCTGAAATCACCCTTAGGCAAAGATGTGGGTTATAAAATCCGCTTTTCCGACCACACCCAACCCAATACTTATATCAAGCTGATGACTGATGGTATTTTACTGGCTGAAATTCAACATGACCCCCGCCTTCTAAAATATGATACCATTATCATTGATGAGGCTCATGAGCGTAGTTTAAATATTGATTTCTTGCTGGGTTATATCAAAAATATCCTGCCCAAACGCCCTGATTTAAAAGTGATTATCACATCAGCCACCATCAATACCGAGCGTTTTTCTAAATTCTTTCATGATGCGCCTGTGATTGAAGTGTCTGGGCGCAGTTATCCTGTGGATATTGAATATCTGCCACTATCCGATGAAGACAATGATAAGTCTTTGGAAACTAACATTATTCGTGCTGTTGATGAAGCAGCAGAATATGAACCTTTGGGCGACATCCTGATTTTTTTACCAGGTGAGCGTGAAATTCGTGATATGAGCCATGCCTTGAACCAACATGCTATGCGCAATACCGAAGTTTTGCCTTTGTTCTCACGCCTTTCTCCTGCCGAGCAGGATAAGATATTTAAGGGGCATAAAGGGCGGCGCATTGTGCTGGCAACCAATGTTGCAGA
>JALWRX010000080.1 GCA_027080505.1 Ghiorsea sp. | reverse complement strand
TTGGATAGCCTTAAAGAAGTTGGCAAACATGGCTGCATCATCAAGGTCGGGCGTTGTGTCACCTGTTGCTTGATAAACTTGTGCTAGGCAAGAGCCACCCAAACGGTTTTTACCTTGTCCTAAGTCAATCAATATCAGGTCGGTTTCACCCATGTCTGTGCGCAGTTGCGGTGTGAGTGTTTTGCGTATGTCGGTTACAGGTGCAAAAGCAGATACAATCAATGAAAGTGGGGAAACCACTTCTTTTTTCTTTTTACCTTCAAACCATGTGGACTTCATGGATAAAGAGTCTTTACCTACAGGAATGGAAATGCCTAATGCAGGGCATAATTCCATGCCCACAGCTTGAACAGTATCATACAATGCAGCATCTTCACCTTCATGCCCACAAGCTGCCATCCAGTTGGCAGACAATTTAATATCACCCAATTTGGCAATAGAGGCTGCAGCAATATTGGTTAAAGCTTCACCCACTGCCATGCGTCCAGAGGCTGCAGCATTGAGCACCGCAATAGGTGTGCGTTCGCCCATTGCCATGGCTTCACCTGTATAGTTGGTGAAATCAGAAGCGGTGACTGCCACATCCGACACGGGCACTTGCCAAGGGCCAACCATTTGGTCGCGAGCCACCAAACCTGTAACCGTTCTATCGCCGATGGTGATAAGAAACTCTTTGCTGGCAACCGAAGGTAGGCGAAGTACACGCAACGTTGCTTCTTTAATATCTATATCATGCGGTAATGGTGTGGACTTGGGTTGTGTATGTCGTACGTCACGCAGCATTTTGGGTGCTTTACCCAATAATACATCCAAAGGTAAATCTACAGGTGCATCGCCCAATAGCGAATCATCAACATGCAAATGCCCATCATCCGTAGCTTCACCAAGCACTGCAAATAGACAGCGTTCACGTTCACACATAGCAGTGAATACGGGTAAAGATTCAGGTGAAATCGCCAAGACATAACGCTCTTGGGCTTCATTGCACCACACTTGCATAGGGCTCATGCTGGTTTCCATATTATGCACATTACGCAAGTCAAATTTGCCACCACGCCCTGCATCATGGATGAGTTCGGGTACAGCGTTAGAAAGCCCGCCAGCACCAATATCATGAATAAATAAAATAGGGTTGTTATCACCCAACTGCCAGCAGCGGTCGAGCACTTCTTGGCAACGGCGTTCCATTTCAGGGTTGCCTCGTTGTACTGAATCAAAATCAAGATTTTCTGCATTGGCACCCGTATCCATGCTGGATGCTGCACCACCACCTAGACCAATCAACATGGCTGGACCACCCAGTTGGATAATCAAAGAACCTGCAGGCACGTCGTCTTTAAATACATGTCTTGCATCAATATTACCCACGCCACCCGCTAGCATGATGGGTTTATGGTAACCTTTAAGTTCGCCTGCAACGTCTTGCTCATAGGTTCTAAAATAGCCATTGATGTTTGGGCGACCGAATTCGTTATTGAATGCAGCAGCACCGATAGGTCCATCCAACATGATGTCCAAAGCAGAAGATACACGCTCGGGTTTGCCATGATGGGTTTCCCAAGGCTGTTCAAATCCTGGGATTTGTAGGTTGGATACTGTAAAGCCACATAAACCTGCTTTAGGTTTAGAGCCAATACCTGTTGCGCCCTCATCACGGATTTCACCACCAGAGCCAGTGGCAGCACCAGCAAAGGGAGAGATGGCTGTTGGGTGGTTGTGGGTTTCCACTTTCATTAGAATATGTACATCATCATCATGCGCTTGGTAAACTTTATCGCTATCAGGGTAGAAACGTTTGGACTTGCCACCTTCAATCACCGATGAGTTATCAGCATAGGCGATAATTGTACCTTGTGGTGAAGTGTTGTGGGTATGGCGAATCATGCCAAACAGGGAAATATCTTTATCTTCGCCATCAATTTTCCAATCAGCATTAAAAATCTTATGGCGGCAGTGTTCAGAGTTGGCTTGGGCAAACATCATCAATTCAGCATCGGTAGGGTTACGTTTGAGGGCTAAAAAGTTTTCAAGCAAATAATCAATTTCATCTTCTGCCAATGCTAAACCTAATGACATGTTGGCAGTTTCTAGTGCGCTGCGACCATGATTTAATATATCAATACGGGTTAATGGTTGGGGTGCTTGATGTTGAAACAATAGGTGTAAGTCGTTGGTGGTACGCAACACCGACTCAGTCATACGGTCATGAATCAAGGGTATAATTGTTTCTGCTTCACCATCAACATCATAAGCAATACCACGTTCAATACGAATTAAAGCATTTAAACCACAAATATTTGCAATATCTGTTGCCTTGCTAGACCAAGGTGAAATCGTACCAATGCGAGGTGTAACGAGATACATATCATGACTGCTAAAACTTTGCGTTTGGCAGCCGAGTAACTTGTTTAGCGTATCTGTATGTTGCTCTGACCACTGTGTAGTGGTCTCTACCATATAGATATAGTGGGCGGATAATTGTGTTACGCCAAGAGATGTACAGAGCTTATTAGCGCGAAATGCAGATAGTGCATTTTGACCTTTGAAGATGGTAAGTGAGTTAGGTTTGGATTCAGACATGGCGGCAGTCTAATCGCTAAACCATAAATTTCGACACTCATGTTTTATTGCTATGCTTAATTAAAAGCAAGGTGTGTCAAAAATACACATGTTTAATGAGGGTGGATTGACGCAGTACACATTTAAGGTGATGTTTCGCATCGTTGCAATGGGAGAACCAATCAACCCTCTGGCTCTTGCTGAAGGTTTTGTTGGAAGGAAATTGCAAACAAAAAACACTGGTTCATTTTCGGATGAATCAAATAAAAAAACAATAGGATGTTAAAACATGAAGAAAATTATTCTTTCTGCTGCTTCTCTAGCTGTTGCTGCTGTTGCTTCTGTATCAGTTGCTCCAACAACTTCTGAAGCAATTCCGGCGTTCGCACGTCAAACTGGTTCTGCTTGCCTAGCATGTCATTTCCAATCATTCCCAACTTTGAACGCATATGGTCGTGCTTTCAAAATGGGCGCATTAACTGACGTTGGAGACCAAGCTTTGGTTGAAGATGAAGGCCTTTCTATTCCAGCGATGATTAACTGGACTGTAATGGTTCGTCCAAACCTCGTTTTAAGCGAAAAAACAACAACTTCTACAACTAGCACAACAGTTAAGAAATATGACTTGGCTGACCAAGTATTTATGGTTGGTGGTCGTGCTGGCGAACATACTGGCGTATTTATTGAAGCTGGTTTCGCTGATGGTACTCCAGGTGGAGCTGGTGGTTACGGTAATATGCAAATGTTCAACTCTTGGGACATGGGCGACATGAAAGTTGGTGCTACAATTTGGTCTGACGGCTTCGGTGAAGATTCTGGTCTTCAGTTGATGTCTGTTTGGGGTCAACATGGCGGTATGTTAGGTGGTAAAGGCTTGTCTATTAATAACCGTATGGGTGGTACTGATGCCTCTGGTATTACTGGTTGGGCAGGTAATGAAACATGGGCTGCTCAATTGGCGTTGGTTGATGTTGCAAATGGTGGTGCTGCAACAGACCTTAAATACTCTCCAGTTGTTCGTGCTAACTATTTCTTAGAAGCTGGTGATTGGGAAGTTGGTCTTGGTTTGATTGCTGTATCTGGTTCTTCAACTACTGGTAATGAAGCAAAACGTACTGGTCTTGATGTTCAAGCATTTGGTGAAGTAGGCGATATGCAAATCGGCGTATTTGCTGATTATGCAACTGCTCCAACTTCTTCAACTGGAACAACAAATGCTTATAATACATCAACAACAGATACTCGTTCTGGTTACTCGTTCCGTGTATCAGTAAAACCAACTCATAATATCATTGTGTTGGCAGGTATTGGTCAAGATAAAGCAAACCTAGATGTAACTGGTGCATCGACAGCGACTCAAAACACTATTAAAACAACTCGTTTTGGTGTTGAGTGGGAAGCTTACCAAAACTTCGCAGTACAATTGGTTAATGATTCAATTGACGATGGTACAACTAAAGTTGCAACTACACTTCTTGACTTCGAACTACTTATCTAAGTTAGTTTTAAGCTAAAAGTTGTAATAACTTGAGAAAGGGAGCCCTATGGCTCCCTTTTTTTGTTATTTCGACTGGTTAAGTGAATTGCGAAGCAAGAGAGTATCCCTTGGGGAAGTGTAGCGGAGGAGTGGAAAAATCTTATGGGATGCCTCCACGTGGGCAGGCATGATAGATACTTTGGCTGAAGGGATATTTATTGTAGGAAGTCCAAAACACTTTTGACAATTTCAAAGGTACTATAAGTGAATCATGAGTTGATTTGCCTATCTCGTCATTCCCGTGAAAACGGGAATCTAGGCTCGTTTAAATATGATTATCGAACGGATACCCGATAAAAGAACTCGGGCATGGTGGTAATTCTAAATATGAATAACTATATCTGTGTACTCTGAGCTCTCTGTGGTGAAAAAAGATAACAAGAGTCATACATGCTCTTTGTTATAA
>JALWRX010000079.1 GCA_027080505.1 Ghiorsea sp. | reverse complement strand
TGCTCCGCTGCAAAACAGCGGAGACCACATTAGCTGGCGGAAGGGGTGGGATTCGAACCCACGGTAGGTTTCCCTACGCCGGTTTTCAAGACCGGTACATTCGGCCAGCTCTGTCACCCTTCCGTTGAGGGGCGCAATATAGCCAGTGTTGTTTCGATTGCAAATGGAAAAGACAAGAATGATAAAAATCCTTTAAAATTGTTCAGCCATACGTTTGCCAAGCAGGGTTGGATTATGCTCTACAACAACACCTGCGGCTTCTAATGCCGTAAATTTAGCTTCTGCTGTACCTTTACCGCCAGAAATAATGGCACCAGCATGTCCCATGCGTTTATCCGATGGTGCGGTTGCCCCTGCAATAAATGCCACCACAGGTTTAGATACATGTTGTTTAATGTATTCGGCTGCCTCTTCTTCTTCAGAGCCACCAATTTCACCAATCATAATGATACCTTCGGTTTGCTCATCTTCCTCGAATAGCTTGAGACAGTCGATAAATGTCATGCCGTGAATAGGGTCACCACCAATACCAATGCAGGTACTTTGTCCAAGTTTAGTTTGGGTGAGTTGTGCTACAGCTTCGTAAGTGAGTGTACCTGAGCGAGATATCACACCAATGCGACCAGCCAAATGAATATGCCCAGGCATGATACCAATTTTAGCTTGCCCAGGTGTGATGATGCCAGGGCAGTTGGGGCCAATTAAGATGTTGTCTCGTCCTCTTAAATATGCTTTGACCTTGAGCATGTCTTCAACTGGAATACCTTCAGTGATACAAATAATCAGCCCAATACCAGCATCTGCAGCTTCCATGATGGAGTCTGCTGCAAAAGGTGCAGGTACATAAATCACTGAGGCTTCAGCGCCAGCTTGCGTTACCGCCTCTTCTACAGTGTTAAACACAGGCAGCCCTAGGTGGGTTGTGCCACCTTTATTGGGCGTGACACCGCCAACAAAGTTTGTGCCGTACGCAATCATTTGTTCAGAATGAAAAGTACCTTGTTTGCCAGTAAAACCTTGGCAAATCACACGTGTGTTTTTATCTAGTAATACTGCCATTTATACAGCCTCCGCAGCCAAAGTTGCTGCTTCATCCAAATCATTTGCCCATTGCACGTCTAAGTCTGCATCAGCGATAAGCTTTTGCCCTTCTTGCTCATTGGTGCCGACCAAACGCATGACTACGGGTACACGCATAGGGTGTGTTTTGATGGCTTCAAGCAAGCCTTGTGCAATAACATCACAACGTACGATGCCGCCAAAAATATTGACCAATACAGCTTTCACATGTTGATCATCAAACAAAAGTTTAAATGCTTCGCATACGGTTTCTATGGTGACACCACCGCCAACATCTAAGAAGTTGGCAGGTTTTTGCCCTTTGAGCTGAATAATATCCATGGTTGCCATGGCAAGCCCTGCACCATTCACCATGCAGCCTATAGAGCCATCGAGTGCAATATAGTTAAGCCCATATTTAGCAGCTTCGGTTTCTTTGGGGTCTTCTTCGTCTAAATCACGTAAATTGGCAACGCTGGGTTGCCGATAAAGTGCGTTGTCATCGACAGAAAACTTTGCATCTAAGGCAACAAACTGATGTTGTGTTGTGAGTACCAAAGGGTTGAGCTCAAGCAAGCTGGCATCTGTTTTGACAAACATGGCATACAATGACTCAGCTAGTTTGCCAAATACCTTAGCATTATCGCCTTCTAGTCCTAAGAAAAATGCCATTTTTCGACTGATATAAGGCGATAACCCTGAAACGGTATCCACTTGTACGTTTAAAATACGCTCTGGGGTATTGGCTGCGACCTCTTCAATATCCATACCACCATCAGGAGAAACAACAAAGCTGATACACTCATGTTCACGGTCAATCAATAGGCTTAAATAATATTCATGTTCAATATCGACAGCCGTTTCAATGTATAAGCGGTGAACTTCTTTACCTTCTTCACCTGTTTGGTGGGTAACCAAGGTGCTGCCCATTAAATCATTGGCGGCTTGTTCTACCTCTTCAAGTGAATTGCAAACACGTACACCACCAGCCTTGCCGCGACCACCAGCGTGAATTTGTGCTTTAACCACCCAAGTTTCACCGCCCAAGAGTTCGGCAATAGCAAATGCTTCATCAGCATGTAATACGGGTTTACCATGAGGCACTGAAATGCCATAAGCTTTGAGTAGTTGTTTAGCTTGATACTCGTGAATATTCATGAAAATACACCCATATTATCAACTTGTTGCACCAGTTCTTTAACGGATACTAACGATGTTTTCATGGCTGCTTTTTCTTGTTTGTTTAAGTCCAACTCTATGACCCCTTCCATGCCGCCACCACCAAGCTTGCATGGCACGCCCATAAAATAATTGTTGATGCCATATTCACCTTCAAGCCAAGCAGCACACGGTAGAATTTTATTTTGATCTTTTAAAATAGCCTCTGCCATTTCGACAACGGCTGCACCAGGTGCATAAAATGCAGAGCCAGTTTTAAGCAATTGTACAATTTCTGCACCACCTTGGGCAGTACGTTCACTGATTTTATCAATATCTTCTTTGCTCATCATGTCAGTAAGCGGAATACCTCCCACGGTAGAATAACGTGTAAGCGGAACCATGTTATCGCCATGCCCACCCAATACCAAAGCGGAAACATCGGTGATAGAAACATCCAAAGCTTGGGCAATAAATGAACGCATACGTGCAGAGTCTAATACGCCAGCCATGCCAATCACACGTTTGCGGCAAAAACCTGAAACTTGTTTGGCAGTATAAACCATAGCATCAAGTGGGTTGGTCACTACAATAATAATGCAATCAGGTGAATGTTGAACGATATTTGCCGTTACTTCAGCAACAATTTTCACATTGGTTGCCAATAAATCATCACGACTCATGCCAGGTCTTCGGGCGATACCAGCAGTAATGACAACCACATCAGAATTTGCAGTATCAGCATAGTCTTGCGTACCTTTGACGTTGACATCATAACCTAAAATAGGGGAGGCTTCATACATATCCAAAGCTTTACCTTGGGGTACACCTTCCATCACATCCAGTAGTACAATATCACCCAGCTCCTTATAAGCGGCTAAAAATGCGGCGGTTGCACCAACATTACCAGAGCCAACAACGGTGAGTTTTTTTCTTGGAAAATAAGCATTATCATGTGGAACAACACCAGACCAGCGCATAAGCGACTCCTTTGAGATGGTTATTGATAAGTCGTAAGATAGCGTTTTATTTTACAAAGGCATAGTCAGTGCTTGTGTTACGGCTTGGAATTGTATTTCTGCGCGATTGCCTTTGAAATGAAAACATTGGGCAAAGGCTGCTTGATATGGGATTTTGCAAGCAATCCAAACCGTGCCTATGGGTTTATCTTTGCTGCCACCATCAGGGCCTGCAATGCCGCTTACCGCAAGTGAAAGTATATTGCTTTCGCAACCACGAACTGCACCTTCTGCCATGCTAAGTACAACTTCTTGGCTCACTGCGCCAGAGGTTTCAAGAAGATGAAGGGGTACACCCACTTCTTCGTGCTTGGCTTGATTACTATAGGTCACCCAGCTTCTATCCAATACCGATGATGCGCCAGCTATGGCACCAATAGCTGCGGTCAGCGCACCTGCTGTGCAAGATTCTACACAGCGAATTTGCCAATGATTTTGTTGGAGCTTCTGAATTAATTGTTTTGCTTCATTCATTTTATATAACCCAAGTTAAAATAAACAGACCAAGTGCTGCCCCCATGATACCTGCGACCAAATCATCATTGATAATGGAAAACCAATCAGCCCCCCATGTTTCCACGGTTTTAATAGGGAAAGGTTTAAGAATATCAAAGCTGCGGAAGAGAATAAAAGCCAAGGGTAAAAGCATGTTTAAATTAAGCTGAGGGTAAAACAACAGGATGATATAAATACAAAGCCATTGTCCAGCCCATTCATCAATCACAATCCAGCCTGGATCATGATTCTCACCTTGTGCGACAAGGTGAGGCAAGAGGTAATAACACACAATAAAACCAATAACTGTAACGTATAATGTTGCCAAACCTAAGCCATGAATCCCCCAAGTTTGTAAAATAAACCAAGCGGGAAGAAGAGAAAACAGACTGCCCCACGTACCCGGTGCTTTGGGCAGCCAACCGCTACCAAGCCCTGCGGCAAGCCATTTGAGCATGGATAATGTGAGTGGGGATAGTGTTGAATTATGCAAAATGGTCATAACCTTTGATATTATAGTCCACGATTTCTCCCTTATGTATCAAATGTACACCTTCACCTTTTATACAAGTGCCAATGTGTTGTGCATCTATACTTTGCAGTGCTTGTCGCTTCGATGCAGGGGTAGTGCATAATAAAGCATAATCCTCACCGCCGCTTAATACTTTTTTTAAGCATGTTTCTTCATCAAAGTGAGGTAATAATTGTTGGTAGCAAGCTAAGGTTTGAATGTGTGCCAAATCAATGTGTATGCCAAGTGTTGAGCCTTTGGCGATATGCCCTGCATCTTGGA
>JALWRX010000078.1 GCA_027080505.1 Ghiorsea sp. | reverse complement strand
GCTTACTTCACGTAAGCCTGTAATACGAAGGTCATCGGTAAGATGGGATGCTGACACTTGAGCACGCTCCTTGAAACAAACTAATTATATTGGGCGCATAATACTGTATTTTCAATAAAATTCACGAGAACAGTTTTTACTCGTTTTGAAATACTAAATAGTGGTAAAGATTGCCAAAATTTTGCACCTGCAGGTGAGGTTTATAAAACATGTGAATATCCAATGTTTACATGTATTTTTTAACTTATCCACAACTTGCTGTGCATAAGTTGTGGGCAATATTTGTATAACAACACAAGAGATTGTGTCTTGTGTTCTTTCTAAACCCAACATATAGTGGCGCACAGATAATGCGAAGATGAAGCGATTTTTATGTAAAATTCACGTTTCAAGCAAGGGGACAACATCTTATGAGCCAAGTGCAACCGAAAAAACCTCAGTTTATTAGCTCTGATTTAGACATGGGCATTAATGAAGTGACATTGCAGCCTGCTAGTGAAGATATTTGGGATAAGAAGTACCGATTAAAAGATAAAGATGGCAACGCAGTGGATGCTAATGTTGCAGATACTTATAAACGTGTTGCCAAAGCTTTGTCGGAAGTGGAAGACGAAGATAAACGTGAATTTTGGAGTAACCGTTTTACTTGGGCTTTGGCAAATGGAGCCATTCCAGCAGGGCGTATTATGTCCAATGCAGGTGCTGAAGCACATAAACCAGCGACCTCAACTATCAATTGCACAGTATCGGGTGTGATTCCTGATTCTATGGATGGTATTTTGACCATGGTTAAAGAAGCGGGTTTAACGCTTAAAGCGGGCTGTGGTATTGGTTATGAGTTTTCTACACTTCGTCCTAAAGGTGCATATGTATCAGGTGCAGGCGCATATACTTCGGGTCCTTTATCATTTATGGATATTTATGATAAAATGTGTTTTACCGTATCATCAGCGGGTGGTCGCCGTGGTGCACAAATGGGTACTTTTGATATTTCCCACCCTGATGTGGCGGATTTTATCAAAGCCAAACGAGAGGATGGACGTTTGCGTCAGTTTAATCTCTCGTGTCTTATTACTAAAGATTTTATGGAAGCAGTGAAAAATGATGCCGATTGGGATTTGGTGTTTCCTGCGACCCAAGATGAACTTGCTAATGATGATATGCGCATTATTTTTAAGCGTGTTGCAAACCCACCAGAAAATGCAGAGCAGGATGACCGTGGTTTTACGGCATGTCGTGTGTATAAAACCATTAAGGCACGTCGTTTGTGGGATGTGATTATGTCGTCCACTTATGATTATGCAGAGCCTGGTTTTATTTTGATTGATGAAGTGAACGATTTGAACAACAATTGGTTTTGTGAAGATATTCGTGCCACTAATCCTTGTGGTGAACAGCCTTTACCGCCATACGGCGCATGTCTTTTGGGTTCAGTGAATTTAACCAAGTTTGTACGCAATCCTTTCACGGAAGACGCGTATTTTGATTGGGATATGTACCGCGAAGTGGTGTCTGTATTTACCCGTATGTTGGATAATGTGGTGGATATCAATGGTTTGCCATTAGAACAACAACGCCAAGCGATTTTGGATAAACGCCGTCATGGTATGGGTTTCTTAGGTCTTGGTAGTACGCTCACCATGTTGCGTACCAAATATGGTTCTGAAGATTCTTTAGCATTCACTGAAAAAGTGGCTTATGAAATGGCAAAAACAGGTTTTGAAGTGGGTTTGCAATTGGCAGAAGAAAAGGGTGCTGCGCCGATTATGGAACAAGATTTTGAAGTGACTAAAGATATGTTGTTCAAACGCCCTGAAATGTTGAAAGACGGTTTTAAAGTGGGCGATAAAGTCAAAGGTAAAGTCCTTTGGGCAAAATATTCACGCTATATGCAGAAGTTTGCCGATTCAGGTGATCAAGAGTTGCTGGATGGTTTGATTGAGAAGGGTTGTCGTTTTACCCATCATTCATCCATTGCACCTACAGGCACGATTTCATTATCACTTGCCAATAATGCATCCAATGGCATTGAGCCATCATTTGCGCACCATTATGCACGCAACGTAATTCGTGAGGGCAAAAAATCCAAAGAAAAAGTGGATGTTTTCTCTTATGAATTATTGGCTTACCGTGAAATGATAAACCCCGATGCCATGCCGTTTTCAGAAGATGAAGCAACTAAGCTTCCTGATTATTTTATCTCAGCAGATGCTGTAACACCAACACAGCACGTTGATATTCAAGCGGCCGCACAAACTTGGGTAGATTCATCCATTTCTAAAACAGCGAATGTGCCTACTGATTTTCCGTATGAAGATTTTAAAGAAATTTATATGTATGCCTTTGATAAAGGTTTGAAAGGTTGTACAACCTTCCGCTTTAACCCTGAAGTGTTTCAAGGCGTGTTGGTCAAAGAAGAAGATTTGGAAAACACTACATATAAGTTCACTTTGGAAGATGGAACAGTGGTGGAAGCCAAAGGTAATGAAGAAGTTGAATATGATGGCGAAATGCATACAGCAGCCAACTTATTTGATGCGCTTAAAGAAGGATATTATGGAAAATTCTAGGCTCTCACCAGAGTTTAGGGTTCGTTGGGCGGAATTAAAATTTCCACCAATCAATCTGTGGGTGATGGCATCGTTATCTTATGATACACCATCGCAAGGGGAAACCGCCCACATACACCGGAGGCAACGCCCGGGGTCAATGCATGTAAAGCAAAGCAAACGACCAAACGCGCTGCACAAATTGCATAGACGGCTGGAATCATTATTGGCTGTGCGTGGAGGAAAAGTATGAGCATTAAAATTGAAAAGAAAATCACAGCTTATGAAGTGGCTAAACCTGAAGATGAGGTAAAAAAAGACAGTAATGTCACTGCCATTGCACCTTTGCTTGAGCGTGATGAGGTTTTGGTGGGTAGCACCTACAAAATTAAAACACCACACTCTGAACATGCTATGTATATCACCATCAATGATGTGATTGTGAATCAAGGTGAAGAAAGTGAACACCGCCGCCCGTTTGAAATCTTTATCAACACCAAAAACATGGAACATTTCATGTGGATTGTAACCTTAACGCGCGTGATTTCTGCTATTTTCCGTAAAGGTGGCGACATCACATTCTTGGTTGAAGAGCTAAAAGCTGTGTTTGACCCTAGAGGTGGCTACTATAAAAAAGGTGGCAAATATATGCCATCCATTGTGGCTGAAATTGGTGAAGTCATTCAAAAGCATTTGGTCTCTATCGGTATGATGGAAGGTCAGCTTCAAACTGAAGAACTGATTGCTAAACGCAAAGAAGCCGAAGAAAAGCTTGGTGCTGATGCCGCAGCCAAAGGTCAGCAATGTGATAAGTGTGGTGCTATGGCTGTGGTTCGCTTGGACAACTGCAACTGCTGCCTTGAATGTGGCGATTCTAAGTGTGGGTAATTTCTAAATAAGCATATTTATGTCCGAAATAACTTTTGAAGTTAGAGACGATTTTCAAAGAAGACCGATAGCTGAGAAAGTTATAAGTTTGCTTGATTCAGAAGTCCAAGTTTCCCCGATGGTGATTGATGGAAACTGGGGAACGGGCAAGTCGGAGTTTTGCCGCAAGCTTATTCATCTCATAGAAGATTCTCATAAGAATTTACAGCCTGTTTATATAGATGCCTTTAAGGCAGACCATGCAGACGAACCCATTATGACATTACTTTCAGGTATACTTGGTACTATGCCAGAACCTGATAGACCTTCTGTGATACAAGCTGCTTTACCTGTTATGAAGTTTAGCCTTAAAACTGCTCTCAAAGCAGGAGTAAGCTGGGTTTTGAAACAAGAAGCGGATGAAGTTGCGGCAGAGTTTACAGATGACCTTAAAAATGCTGGTGACCAAGCGATTAATTATACGGTTGAATCCTTGTTAACAGAACATATTGAAGTTAAAGCTAAAATTGAAGTGTTAAGAAAGGCTTTAACCGAGGTGGCGAAAGATAGGAACATTATTGTTTTTATTGATGAGCTTGATAGGTGTAGGCCTGACTTTGCAGTATCTATGTTGGAGAGTATTAAGCATATATTTGATGCTAAGGGAGTTAAGTTTGTGCTTGTTACAAACTCAAACCAGTTAAGAGCTTCGATTAATCATTGTTATGGTCATGCTATTGATGCTCAGCGTTATTTGGACAAGTTTATTGGTTTTTCTTTTAGACTACCTGATAATTTTGGAAGCCACTACTCTAAAACCTTAGCATCTGTTCATCATATGAAAACTTTAGTTTCTAATAGTGAAACATTGGGGAGCCACCTTTTATTCGAGGCTCACATTGAGTTCTTTAGCCTTTTGATTAAAGAAAATAACCTATCGTTACGAGAAGTTGAAACTTTTGTAAAACATCTAGAGATATATCAATTGTTGGCGGGTGACGGACTATCCGAACGAAAACTTTATGGCTACGTACAATTAAGTATTTTGGGTGTATTTATTTTTTGCTTCAAGCCAAAGTTGTCAGATGAACTTATGCGAGAAATTGTTGATGTAAAAGCAATTGCACAAATTCTTGGTAAAGAAAAACTAATTGAAATACTAAGGAAAGAGAGAGCATTTCCTGATGATAGTGATATAATTGTGGCTATTGCAGGAGCAGAAGCCACAAAAAACTCTAAAGGTTTTACTGTTTCTACAGATGAAGAGAATGAAAGATGGCATCAGCATTTCCGAGAGTTTTTTGGAAGGATTAGTATTCCAGACCAAGGAACGAGATTGAATGCAGTAAGACTTGCTATTCAAACTCTACAGCTAGGGTCTTAACACCTTATTTAAAAAAGAGAGGATGGGCAAAAATAGTGGTTACCTAGTTAACTTGTTCATTTGGTCTGTTAGTAGCTTTGGGTGGAGGCTTTGCTAGTGTGCGCCCATTCAATATAAGCTTGATTAATATTCCACTTTAAAAAGAGAGCGACATGGCAGAAACAGCAGACGAATTAACCATTGATTATGAAGAAAACGGTATTTTAACCACCAAACAAACGGATAAAGTCATTCTAAGTAAGGGTGCTTGGGTCACGATTTTATTCAAGTATCAAACTTGGGATAAAGCCAAGCAGGCATACAGCGAAGATAAATACACCATTCGCCGCTTTCAAAAACGTGATGGTCAATATGTGCCACGTTCCAAATTTAATATCACCAATGCAAAACAAGCGAAATTAATTGTGGATACGTTGCAAGATTGGATGAAATAAGGTTTGAGTATGGATATGGTACAACGCTTCAAAGGCCTATCCGACCCTGTGCGGCTTCGTATATTTCATATATTAGCCGCTAAAGGAGAATTGTGCGTCTGCCATTTAACTGAGGGGTTAAGCTTGCCGCAAAGCACAGTATCTAGGCATTTGAGCGTATTAAAACAATCACGCTTGATTTCAGCGGAGCGTAAAGGAAAATGGGTCTATTATGAATTGTTGGATGATGCAGTGGTTCAGACTTTGGCGGAACTTACCTTGCAGCAAGCTTCTGCCGATAGCCGCCTACAAAAAGATGTCCAAGAGATAAACAACATCACTTGCTGATTTACATATCCGAATAAGCGGATATGATTCGCCTATCACACTTGAAATGATGGGAGAGATGTATGACATCTGAGCGTTCTAAATCAATAGGTCTATTTGCACGTTATCTTACGGTTTGGGTCTTTTTATCCATTGTTGCAGGTATCAGTTTAGGTGCATGGTTTCCGAGTATTTTCCACACCTTGGGCGGCATGGAAATATATCATATCAATTTGCCTGTTGCGTTGTTGATTTGGGCGATGATTATGCCCATGCTACTCAAAATTGATTACAGTGCTTTGCATGAAGTGTGGGAACACCGCAAAGGTGTGGGGGTTACGCTGGGCATCAACTGGTTGGTCAAACCTTTTTCTATGGCATTTTTGGGTTGGATATTTTTGCAATATCTGTTTGCACCTTATTTGGAAGTTGATAAAATCCCTGAATATATTGCAGGGCTCATTCTTTTGGCAGCTGCTCCTTGCACAGCCATGGTTTTTGTATGGTCTAAATTGGTGGATGGAAACCCTCAGTTTACCTTATCTCAGGTTGCGCTTAATGATGTGATTATGGTGGTTGCCTTTGCACCCATTGTTGGGCTTTTGTTGGGCGTTGCATCGATTACTATCCCTTGGAATACGTTGTTTTTATCGGTTACGCTTTATATTGTGATTCCTGTGTTGCTTGCTTATGTTGGGCGCAAGATATTATTGGCAAAAGGTACGCTAGACAATGTGTTGCACGTGATGGATCCTATATCCATGACGGCACTCTTGATTACAGTTGTGCTTTTGTTTGGCTTTCAAGGAAGACAAATTTTGGCGCAGCCGCTTATTATTTTGCTTTTATCTATACCCATTATTATTCAGGTTTATTTCAATTCGATGCTCGCTTATTGGTTGAACAGAAAGCTAAAAGTGGCGCATTGTGTGGCAGGCCCTTCAGCATTGATTGGCGCGTCCAACTTTTTTGAATTGGCGGTTGCAGCAGCGATTGCCCTCTTTGGCTTTGAGTCGGGTGCGGCATTGGCTACGGTTGTTGGGGTGTTGGTTGAAGTGCCTGTGATGCTAAGTGTTGTTACCATCGTTAATCGCAGTCAACATTGGTATGAAAGAGGTTTGACATGAAACAAAAAGTATTATTTCTTTGCACAGGCAACTCTTGCCGCTCACAAATGGCAGAAGGCTGGCTGAAAGCGTTGGGCGGGGATAAGTTTGAAGTGTATTCCGCCGGCATAGAAGCGCACGGTAAAAACCCACGCGCGATTGCTGCCATGACGGATGCGGGGGTTGATATTAGCCAGCAAGAATCAGAAGTGTTAGATTCTGCGATATTGGATAAGATTGATTTGTTGGTGACGGTGTGTGGCAATGCAGATGAAACTTGCCCCACGGTTCCTGTAAGTTGCGAGAAACAACATTGGCCCTTTGATGACCCTGCCAAAGCGCAAGGCTGCGAAGAAGAAATTATGGCGGAGTTTTATCGCGTGCGTGACCAGATTCGGGATAGAATAAGCAGGTTTGTTCAAGCATCTACTTAGCTTTTTCGTTTGTGTACACGTTATTTTCAAATGATATGTAACGTGTAGTCTCAGCCCCTTATGATTAGGTTTGGGGTAAGGAGCACGTAATATGAAAACAGTTTTTTCTAAATTCATGAAGGGTATAGAATACATTCGCTATGTTATGGTGAATCTGTTTTTCTTATTGTTGCTTGGCTTTTTATTGTATTCTTTGATGCAAGCGCAACCAGCCATGCCAGAGCGGGTAATTTTACAATTGAACTTAAATGGTGCATTGGTTGAGCAAGTAAAACGCCCAAGTTTTGGTTTATCTTCGCTCACCAATCCTGAACCCAAACAAGTTAAAGTTCATGATGTGGTGACAGCATTAGAAATGGCGGCTAAGGATGAACGAATCCTAGGGGTGCGCCTAGATTTGAGTAAGCTGTCTTCGGCTGCTTTACCTCATTTACAAGAAATTCGCCAAGCCATTGAAACATTTAAAGCAAGCGGAAAACCTGTGATGGCGTATGCTGATAACTGGACGCAAGGGCAGTATTATTTGGCAGCCACAGCAGGTGAAGTGTATTTGCATCCTATGGGCAATATTGCCTTGCAAGGCTATGCGGTGTATCGCAATTATATTAAAGGTGCATTGGATAAGCTGGGTGTAGATGTGCATGTGTTTCGTGCTGGTAAATATAAGTCAGCGGCTGCACCGTTGATACAACATGCGATGTCAGATGCAGAAAGAGAAGCCGATAGCCAATGGTTAAACACGCTTTGGGATGTGTATAAAACGGATATTGAAGCTATGCGTGGCATCAAAGCTGCACGTTTGCAGGAAGTTTTGGATCATCCAGCACAAAGTATCAAAACTTATGATGGTGACTTGAGTAAACTGTTTGTTGCAGAAGGTTGGGTGGATGGTTTGTTATATCCAGAACAAGCAGATGCCAAGTTGCAGGCAAAAACAGGGCATGCTGAACTGGTCGAATACAAATCATATTTGATGGCAAATACTGGTTTCTTACCTACACAACCGCAACAAACTGAAAATTGGGTCGGTATTATTACAGGCAGTGGTCAGATTTTATCGGGCGAACAACCTTCAGGCACGATTGGCAGTGATACCATGCTTGAGTTGTTGCAAACTGCATTAGAAGATGAGCGTATCAAAGCAGTGGTGTTGCGTTTAAATACGCCTGGGGGTAGTGCGCAGGCATCGGAGAGTATCCGTCATGCTGTTGAAGTGTTAAGGCAGCATGGGAAACCAGTGGTGGTGTCTATGGGAAGTATGGCGGCATCTGGTGGCTATTGGATTGCTACTGCAGCCGACGAGATTTTGGCATCACCAGCCACCATTACAGGCTCTATAGGTGTCTTTGGTATTGTGCCTAATATTAGTCAGACCCTGAACAAGTTGGGTGTGCATACGGATGGTTTGGGTACGACTAAGTTAGCGGGTGCGATGCGCATAGATAAACCGTTAACACCTGAGCTGGCAGAATCAATTCAGTTAAGCATTCATCAAATTTATCAGCAATTTATTGGGCATGTAGCTCAAGGGCGCAAGATGGATAAGTCTAAAGTTGAAGCATTGGCACAAGGTCGCGTTTGGAGCGGACGTGATGCTAAGGACTTGGGTTTGGTGGATGAACTTGGTGGTTTGGATGCTGCAATCAAGGCTGCGGCACGATTGGCGCATATTGAGAAGAACCATACTGCAGTGGAAGTCACACCACCAATGAATGCATTGGAGTTCATGATAGAGAATATGTTGAGCGAGGCTTTGGTCGCTCTAGATATTCAGCCATCGGCAACCGTTACTATGTTGATGCAAGCACTTCATGTGCAAGATGTTTTCGCACTGAATGACCCACGTGGTATTTATGCGTTGAGTGATATTGAATTAGAGCAATAAGTAAGCTTTTGGTAGGTGCTGATTAACACAAACAGTATTGATCAGCACACGCTTACCCGAGTAATGTAACAACCTCACCATCGCGCTTATGAATATGACCAATCTGATACACTGTTTCACCAGCATCTTTAAGCACTTGTTCAGCTTGTGCTGCAGTATCTTTAGGCAGAATAACTACAAAACCAATACCCATATTAAATGTGCGATAACGTTCGTTTTTATCAACATCAGCAAAGCCGAGCAGATATTCAAATACGGGTGGTACACCCCATGAAGATACATCGACAGTTACAGCCAAATCATCGGATAAAATACGTTCAAGGTTATCAAACATACCACCACCAGTAATATGTGAGAAGCCATGCACGGTTAAACCGCTTTTCATCAAAGCGTTAATGGCAGGCACATATAAACGTGTTGGTGCAAGCACTTTATCAATGGCTTTGGAGCCATCAGATAATGTGTCATTGTTCAAGTCGGCTTCACCCAATTCTAAAAGTTTACGTACCATAGAGAAACCATTGGAGTGCGGGCCATTAGAAGCAAGCCCAAGTACCACATCGCCATCGGCTATGGTTGAACCATCGACCATCTTGGGTTTATCAACCACACCGACGCAAAAACCACCAATATCATAATGACCCGGTGCATACATGCCTGGCATTTCAGCCGTTTCGCCACCAATTAAGGCGCACTCACATGTTTTGCATGCATCGGCAATACCTTCGACCACACCAGCTAAGGTTTCACCTTTAAGTGCGCCTGTTGCCAAGTAGTCTAAGAAGAATAGTGGGGCAGCACCCAATGCCGCCAAGTCATTAACACACATGGCAACCGAATCAATGCCTGCTACATGCGGTTTATCGTATTCTTGAAGCAGCAACAACTTTGTACCTACACCATCCGTACCCGATACCAATACAGGTTCTTGCATATCCGAGAAGTCAGGTTGAAATAACCCGCCAAATCCACCTAAACCTGCAAGCACTTCAGGGCGCATGGTGCTATTCACAGCATTTTTAATCCTGCCAACAAAAGCATTGCCAGCATCAATATCTACGCCGCAATCAGCATAACTCAGTTGTTTTTTATTATCAGACATCAAGATTTCTCACTTTTAGGGCATTGGTTTGGATAAAGTCACGGCGTGGTTCAACAGCATCACCCATTAAGGTTGAGAATGTTTCATCTGCCGATACAACATCTTCAAGCGTTACTTTTAGGAATGTACGGTTTGCAGGATCAAGCGTGGTTTCCCACAATTGCTCAGGGTTCATTTCACCCAAACCTTTATAACGCTGAATACTTAAACCACGACGACCTTCTTTATCAATCAGGTTTGCCACATCATCATAGGTTTCGATTTCCCAGCGTTTGTCGCCACTGGACACGTAAGCGCCAGCACCAACCAAAGATTGTGCATTGTTGCAGAGTTTTTGCGCTTCAATGAATTCCACAGTGGATACCAAATCAATATCTAAACGTGAAATTTTGGTACGACCATGATCACGGCGTTCAAATTGTACCCAGTATGCATCCAAATCTTCATCTTTATAGATGCGGAATTTTAGGTCTTCATCGGCTCGCGACTCTTGCTTGAATGTTTCAACAATGCCTTGCATATGTGCCTCTAAGCGTTCTTTATCACGCATCATAGCAGCAGATAGTTTTTTGCCTTCTACCAATAGTTTTAAGACGCGTCCATCCACACGTTGAGATAGGCGAAGAATCAAGGCATGTAAGCGATGAATGCTACGAATAAAAGTTTGGAACCGCTCGGTGGTCATGGCTCCTTTCTTAGCAGATTCATGGTATTCTTTATCTTGGCTACCTGTTTCAAGTAAAAACTCTTGAAGTTCTGCGTCATCAACAATATATCTGTCTTTTTTGCCTCTAGCCACACGATAAAGCGGTGGCTTAGCAATATACAAGTAACCTCGTTCAATCAATTCAGGCATTTGACGGTAGAAGAAGGTAAGCAGCAAAGTTAAAATATGCGCACCATCCACATCGGCATCGGTCATAATGACGACTTTATGGTAACGTAGTTTAGCAATATCAAAATCTTCTTTACCAATGCCTGTACCCAGAGCCGTAATCAAGGTACCCACTTCTTGACTGGATAACATTTTATCAAAACGAGCACGTTCTACGTTCAAAATCTTACCTTTTAGTGGTAAAATAGCTTGTGTTCTGCGGTTACGCCCTTGTTTAGCAGAGCCACCCGCAGAGTCCCCTTCCACAAGGAAAATTTCAGAGTTTGCAGGGTCTTTTTCTTGGCAATCTGCCAATTTACCTGGCAGGTTAGACACATCTAGCGCACCTTTACGGCGAGTTAAGTCTCGTGCTTTACGTGCAGCATCCCTTGCCATAGCTGCTTCGGCAGCCTTGCCAACAATCGTTTGTGCTTCTTTGGGGTTTTCTTCAAACCATTCTGATAGTTTTTCGTTGACCTTGCTTTCAACAATAGGGCGTACTTCAGATGATACCAATTTATCTTTTGTTTGCGATGAAAATTTAGGGTCTGGCACCTTTACGGATAATACGGCGGTCAAACCTTCACGGCAGTCATCACCAGTAAGTGAAACTTTATGTTTTTTCAATAACCCATTGGCATTGGCATAGTTGTTGATGCAACGCGTGAGTGCTGCTCTTAAACCTGCCAAATGCGCACCACCATCACGTTGAGGAATATTATTGGTATAGCAGAATACATTTTCTTGATAAGAATCTGTCCATTGTAAAGAAAGCTCAACGCCTACATCATCTTTTTCAGTTTTAATATCAATGCATTCTGCATGTAAAGGTGCACGTGTTTTGTTTAAATGTTCAACAAATGCTGTGATACCACCCTCATACTTGAAGACCAATTGTTGGTCGGTGCGTTCATCTATCAGTTCAATATGTACACCACTGTTTAAGAATGAAAGCTCACGAAGCCGTTTAGCTAAAATATCAAAAGACATATTGCGATGTGAAAAAGTTTCCAAGCTTGGTAAGAAGCGTACTTCAGTGCCTGTACCATCTGCATCACCAATGATATGAATAGGCTCAACTGTTTCACCACGCTCAAATCTGCATCGATGAATTTTTCCAGCACGACGAATAGTCAACTCTAAATAATCGGAAAGTGCATTGACTACTGATACACCTACCCCATGCAAACCACCAGAGACTTTGTATGAGTTGCTATCAAATTTACCACCAGCATGAAGTACGGTCATAATCACTTCAGCAGCAGAGCGCCCTTCATCAGGATGCATTTCGACTGGGATACCACGTCCATTATCGCGTACGGTTACTGAATCATCGGAATGAAGAATCACTTCAACTTTATCACAATGCCCAGCCAAAGCTTCATCGATAGAGTTATCTACGGCCTCGTAAACCATGTGGTGCAAGCCAGTACCATCATCGGTGTCTCCGATATACATGCCTGGGCGTTTGCGCACTGCATCTAGTCCTTTGAGGACTTTAATACTATCCGCGCCGTATGCTTGTTGTTCTTCACTCATTTGAATACCTCATTGACCATTCTGTTCATTCAAATCTTTTGTTCATTTTGTGTTTAAACTTCGGTGTAATGTGTGTTTGAGAATATCTTGGGACATATCACCAGGTGCTGTCATCAGCACTTGACCTTGATGTTGACCTAATCTTTCTAACAAGCGCAAAGCGCGAGTATGGTCTAACGATTCCAAGCAATCATCGAGCAATAAAATGGGCATCAAACGTTTGGTTTCTTGTAATACCAAACACTCTGCCAATCGTAATGCAATACCCGATATTTTTTGTTGACCCCTCGAACCACATACACGTATTTCACGGCTATTATAACTGATTTTCAGCCTATCACAATGCGGGCCTTGGGTAACCCGCCCAAGGCGGTGATGTTCCTCACGTTTATGCTGCAGCCAACTCAGCCATTCTTCTTTGTTTTCAAATGTTTGCCCCGTTAGTTCTAGTTGAAAGGGTAAATCCAACCAGTCGCTTTCTTGGCTTAAATATTGGTTTAATTTGGCAATCATTTCAGTACGTTTGACTTTGATGATGCTACCATAGCTGACAATTTGTTGTTCCCAACTGCTTAATTCATCCGCAGAGCCATGATGACGCAATAAACGCCCCCGTTGCATCAGCGCACGTAAGTACCCCTGATAGTGGGCATAAGAAGCAGCTTGTGTGGCAATCACCAGCCTGTCTAACCACTTGCGTCGTTCACCCGGTGCACCATCAATCAGCCGCACACCTTGGGGCGCATCAACAATTAATGAAATATGTTCAAACATTTCTTTGCGTGCAGCGATTTTTCTACCCTGCAAAGACATATCCACTTTACCCTTCTTGCCATCAACGCGTATATGCAAAGGACCATAACGTTGAATGGTGGCTTGAATATGAAAAGATTTTTCACCCCAGTGGGTAAGTTGTGGGGCTTTAGCTTGGCGAAATGAGCGACCATAAGCCAAGATATATGCAGCTTCCAACACAGTGGTTTTGCCGCTGCCATTATCGCCGCTAATCAGGTTCAAATGCTCGTCACAATCCCAGCTAAAATCTTGGTGACAGCGTAGGTTATGGATATGGATATGTTGTAATTTAAGGCGAGGTGTAGGCATTGGCAGTATGATAGGAGAAAAGTGAGTAAAGGTGTAGCTTGTTTGTATTTAATGGTGTTTACTAGATGTTTGTTCCATTTCTTTGGCAGCAAAGAAATAAACCAAAGAAAGCTGCCCTTAGATAGCTGCGAACTTCCTGCACAGATAACATGAAACGGGGCGAAAAATTTTCGTTTTATCCCTTTTTTATAACACCTGTTTCGGTGCAGCTAATAACAGGGGGGATAAATTGTCATCCCGAGCGTAGTCGAGGGATCTTATAGGTTTCTCCACTTCCCCTAGGGGGTACTCTCTTGCTTCGCAATTTACCTGATCGGTCGAAATGACAAGGGTTTTCACTTTCGCGGGAATGACGTTTTTATCCTGTGTAACTAACGAACGGCAAAAGAAAGAGCTTCGCCGGGGGTATCGCCAAGGGTGAACACGGAGTGCCAAACGCAGTTTTCCAAATCGCGTTGGGGAAGCAGCAATACATCACCTGCTTCTAAGGTGTGGGCAAACCCACGCTCTATAAGTTGAGCGATAAAGGCAGGGCACCTATCCATGATGGCTTCAACAAGTTCGTGGTCGGGCTCTTCCATATAGCAGCTTAAATCATCAAGTCTTTCACAAAGTTTGATTAATGTTTCTCTATCTTTAGCTTGGGGAAGCACCGCTTCAATATCGGCTTGATGTTGGGGGTTGCTTACAAAGCTGATGATTTCATCCATGAGTTTGGGTTTGGCAATGGCTAACCAAAAGGTTGCACCGCTTAATTGGGCAAACACTACACCAGCATGACCACGCTCCACATCATGATGCATTTGCGCACCACCATTGGGCGCATTAAAATAGACAATTCTTTCCACAAATGACGGTTTTTTGCCCAAAATTGATGATAAACGAGCTAAAATCGTATCATTTTGTGTGATTGTTGATGATTCTGGAAAGATAATGTCACAAAGTTTGCCTGCCCATGTTTGTTTAAGCGGGTCAGCAGCTACATCTTCATAACCCTCCATGCCCCAAGAAAAGCGAAAGCGAAGTGAGGCATCTTCATCATGAAATGAAAGCCAAGATGCCTTACACCATAATTCTTCAGCGACCACATCATCATCATTTTTATCGAAGGCATCAAAATATACCTTCTCAATGCCTTGTTCATCGTGTTCTTCGGGGGAAGCTGCAACGATAAAAAAGTTTTGTTGAATGTGTTCTAAATATGGATTTTGCTCCAAAAATGGGACAAAATCACAAGTCCTTAACACATTTTGCATTAAAACATATGATTTTTGTATGTTTTTAGCATGTTTTTCTATGTCTTGACTTAAAAGCTGGGGTAAAACGATAGCAGTATCGCTTTGCCAAGCCTGTTTCACTGCTGAAGCACTAGGCATTGCAGTTTGCTCGGGCATTTTAACCGAGCCTAAATCAAAACCTCGGCGTTTGAGATATAACATTTATGGATGGTAAGCCGCGGCGACTTCATCAGCCACAAGCTTTTGAAATTGTTGATAACCAAAGCTTGGTAAAGGCTTACCGTTAACAAAGAAGGTTGGTGTTTTGTTCACACCCAAGGTTTTGGCATCAGCCAAGTCAATGGCAATCAGTTTTGCAGTGGCAGTGCTATCAATATTTTTCTTTAATGCTGCGACATCAAATTTGTAATATGCCAAATACTCCCAAATCAATTCAGGTTGTGGGTTATGATGTGATGCCCAGCCATGTTGCGTGCCATACATCAAGTCCAACACATCATTAAACTTACCCAACTTGCGGGCGGCTTCTAAAATTTCTACTGCCTTATCTGAGCCAGGGTGAAATGGTGCATAACGAATGACCAATTTTACTTTGCCTTGATACTGTTTCATGGTGCTTTTAACGGCCTCATGGAACGCACTACATGCTTCACATGCTGGATCCATAAACTCAACTATAGTGACCTTTGCACTGGGGCTACCCAAACGTGGTGCATGAAACTTCTCTAAAGAAGAACTATTGTCGTTTACTAAGGCTGTTTTTTCAGCGACTTGTTGGGTATTATACCAATATACCGCACCACCAAACATGATAAGCAGCGCACCAAGTGTGATAAAAAGAATCGTTTTTTGGTTCATGTATTTAACCTCGATTTAGCAGCAAGCAATAACCCAATAATGGCAGAAAATGCAGCCAAAGAGAGTAGTGGAATCGGCAAAAAGCCAAATAAAATCATACTATCATCATCGCAAGGTATGCCTTGCGTACACGGCTTCAAACCTTCAGGAATAAGACCATAAAACAGTGCGATATGATATATTGTGAACCCCAAACCAAGCATGGCGAGAGGTAATGCATATTTAAAGACTGATTTATCCAAAGGAAACAAACCAACCAGTAAAATCATAGATAAAGGGAAAATACAAATACGCTGATACCAGCATAAGACACAAGGCTCTAAATGCATGATTTCACTAAAAAATAAGCTGGTTAGCGTGGAAGCCATTGCAATCAACCATGCTATAAATAGGAGTAGCCAAACAGTGTCTATTTTTTGCGCTGTCATCCAGTGACCGTCAGTTGTAAGAATTTACGTTTGCCCACTTTGAGTAAATAAGCACCTGCTTCAAGCTGAGTATCTTTGTCTGTAATTTTCTCACCATCTACAGAAACCGCACCCTGCTTAATCATGCGCATGGCTTCACCGTTGGATGCGGTCAAACCACCTTCAGACAAGGCTTTGACAATCCAAAGCGCACCATCTTCAGCTGCAATGGTTTTCTCTGGAATATCATCGGGGATTTCTTTTTTGGCAAACTGGCTTTCAAAACCAGCTCTGGCTTGTTGCCCAGCTTCTTCACCGTGGAAACGTGATACAATTAAACTTGCCAATTGTTTTTTGGCTTCCATGGGATGTTTGGTTTTAATGTCTTCCAAATCCACATCGGTCAGTAACTCATAATAGCGCATCATCAAGTCATCGGATGCCGACATGATTTTACCAAACTGCTCTTTGGCAGGTTCTTGAATCCCCACATAATTGTTTAAAGATTTGGACATTTTGTTCACGCCATCCAAACCTTCAAGCAATGGCATAGTTAGAATGACTTGTGCGGGTTTATCATAAGCTTGTTGCAACTGGCGACCCATAAGCAGGTTAAACTTTTGGTCATTACCGCCCAACTCCACATCCGCTTCCAAAGCGACCGAATCATAACCTTGCACCAATGGGTACAAAAACTCATGGATAGCAATGGCTTGGCCACCCTTATAGCGCTTTTCAAAATCATCGCGCTCAAGCATACGAGCAACAGTGGCTTTACCCGCAATTTGAATTAAATCAGCGGCAGACATTTTGCCCAACCACTCTGAGTTAAAACGGACTTCGGTTTTGCTTTCATCCAGCACTTTGAACACCTGCTGTTTATACGTTTCCGCATTTTCAATCACTTCTTCTTGAGTGAGTGGCGGGCGCGTTGCGCTTTTACCTGTGGGGTCACCAATCATGCCCGTGAAATCACCAATCAAGAAGACCACTTGATGTCCACATTGTTGAAATTGACGTAATTTTTCGAGCAACACGGTATGCCCTAAATGTAAATCAGGCGCAGTCGGGTCAAAGCCTGCTTTGATGCGAAGTGGGCGGCCTTCTTTTTCAGCCTGCTTCAACTTCTCTTCAAGGCTTCCTGCAGGCAAAATTTCTAATGTGCCACGGGATAATAATTGCATTTGTTGTTCAATGTTCATGGGTTTATCTTAATCCTTATGATTTGTTTGCAGGGCGGCGAGGACGACGGTTTTGAGTATTTCTGTTACCACCTTGCTTAGGTTTACGATTATCATGGCGTTTTTCCGCAGCATCACCCGCTTTCAAACCTTCGGCTTTGGCTGTTGGGTTGCTTGGCTTCTCAAGTTTAACCATCTCTGGTCTGATTTCTTTAACAGGAATGGATTTTTTGATGTATGCCTCAATCGCTGGTACTTCAAAACAATAACGCTCACAAGCAAAGGAAATTGCTACACCATCTGCGCCCGCACGACCCGTGCGCCCAATTCTATGCACATAAGACTCTGCATCTTCAGGCAAATCGTAGTTAAACACATGGGTAATATCATCGACATGGATACCACGGCTCGCCACATCGGTTGCAATCAATAGTTTAAGTTCACCCTTGGTAAACATTTCTAATATTTTCATGCGTTTTCGCTGCTGCACATCGCCTGAAATAATGCCGACTTTAAAGCCATGTTTGGCAAGATCTGCAGCAAGTTTTTCACCTGTACGTTTTTCGTTGATAAATACCATGCCACGTTGCACATCCATGTTTCTTAGCAAGTAAATGAGCAAGGGTAACTTTTCATCCATGGCGGTGTGATACATGCTTTCCACAATGCTTGCGGCTGTGATGTCACCTGTTTCAGCTTGTACTTTTTCAGGGTTGTTCATGTGTTCGTATGCCAACTCCATGACACGATGGGAAAGGGTAGCCGAGAACATCAGCGATTGACGCTCATCATACTTGGGCAAACGGCGTAGTAAGAAGCGAAGATCTTTGATAAAACCCAAATCAAACATGCGGTCAGCTTCATCTAGCACCATCACATCTACGGCTTGTAAGTCGTAACAATGTTTTTTATGGAAATCAATGAGGCGACCAGGTGTGCCAATCAGAATTTCTACACCAGTTTCAAAAGGTTTTTGCTGTTTTTCATAATCCACACCGCCAAATACAGCATGTACATTGATATTGGTATATTTGGTGAGTTTTACAGCGTCGCTGGCAATTTGAATCACCAATTCACGGGTGGGTGCAATCACCAATACACGCGGTTGATTGGTTTTTCGCCCTGCTTTGGCTGGGTTTTCTATGATGTTTTTGATGGCTGTAATGAGGAATGTTGCTGTTTTACCTGTTCCCGTGCGGCCTTGCCCCGCAATATCCTTGCCTGCCAAAGTTATGGGAAAAGCAATTTTTTGTACCGCTGATAATTCGGTATAACCCAAATCATCAATAGCATGCAACAAGGCATTGGGTAAGCTCAAAGCTGTAAACTCGGTTTCTTTTGCAGCTACCCAGTCATCATCTGCTTGGATGGGTTCTGCGGGTTTGGCTTGAGTACGTTCATGATGCGGCTTGTGAACTTTTTTTGTTTGCGGACGTGGTTTTGCATGTGAGCGCGGTTGTTTTTTGCTTTGCTTTTGCGGCGAAGCCTTCGCTTTGGGTTTATGAGCAGGTCGTTTGGGTTTGTGCGGTGGTTTTATTTCGGCAGCTTGTTCAGGCTTAGCTTTAAAAACGGATTTAATTTTAGAAATCAAACTTGAAATCATGTGTTTTCCTTCGTGTTATCGCTGTGATGAGCGAAGTTTGGTGTTGCTTCTTGAAGCCCGTGAGGGTCTTCGTGGATGATGACTTCAGCATCTGTCCATTTTTCTTTAATGATGGCTTCTACTTCATCAGCAATTGCATGTGCCTGCATCAGTGTTAAATGCCCATCCAACTCCAAATGAAATTGAATAAAATTGGTTAAGCCTGCCTTACGGGTACGCAAGTCATGAATACCTTTCACTTCAGGGTGCGCTGTTGCCAATTGTTTGATGTCGGCTCTATCTTCATCGGATAATTCTTTATCCATGAGTTGATCAATGGCATCACGAGCAATTTCCCATGCGCTATGCAAGATATAAAAGGCAATGGCAATGGCAAATACAGGGTCAAAACCTGCCCAACCATACATGGTAAGCAAAAGTGCGATAATCACACCTACATTAACCAATAAATCTGTTTTATAGTGTACAGAGTCAGCAGCGATGGCCGTTGAGCCTGTCTGTTTGACGACATGTTGCTGAAATGCAATCAAAGCTGCGGTCAAAGCAATGGAAATAAGCATGACAATGATACCCATATTCAACACTTCCAAAGGTTTGGGATGCAATAAACGATTGATGGATTCAAGCAATAGGAATGCGGCTGAACCTGCAATAAACATAGATTGCCCAAGCCCTGCCAAAGCTTCTGCTTTACCATGACCAAAGCGATGTTCTCTATCGGCAGGTTGTAGTGCGTGATGTACAGCAAATAGGGTGATTAACGAAGCCGCCGCATCCAAACAAGAGTCAATCAAGGTAGCTAAAATGGTAATCGAATCTGTCCACATCCAAGCAATCAACTTGGCAATAATCAACATGATAGCTACGGTAGCAGAAGCATAGGTTGCAAGGCGCATCAAACGCGCTTGCTTGCTACTTACATGTGACAACGATGAATTACTTTCGTTCAACCTTGGCTCCTGCAAAAAAGATACGTTCTTGTTGAATCATGTCCAAACCCGTAGTGGGCAATTCAGCTTCAAATTCGGCAACTTCTGCTCGTTTTCCTTTGGTTTCAGGGTGTTTTGCAATCAAATATGAACAAATATCACAATATTCTTCAATAGAAATATCATAAGTGCCAATTTTTCGTGCCACAGTAATAATTTCTTCTTTATCATAACCCATGAGTGGTGAAAGCAGCGGTAAATCTGCTGCATCATAAATGGCATGGATATTTTCAAGCGTCTGACTTGCGACCTGCCCTAGAGAGTCACCTGTCACCAAAGCTTTGGCATTCATGGTATCAGCAATGATACCTGCGTTACGAATCATATGCCGCTTATAAATAATCATACGATAGCGAGGCGGCACAAGCGCAATGGCATGACGTTGAAACTCTTCCAAATCAATCATGATGAGTTGGATACGCCCTTGGTATAATGATAGCTGCTTTGCCAAGGTTTCAATCTTGGTGAAATCACGGTTGATAGTACTGTTATACAAATGCACTAATGTCACACGCATACCGCGCTTCATCATAATATAAGCAGCTACGGGGCTATCAATGCCGCCTGAAAATAAAACAATACCATGCCCCGAGGAACCCACAGGTAAACCACCTGCACCTTTGCGTTTATTGGTGTAAATAAAGGTAGCATGTTCACCCACTTCAACATGTACTGTGATTTCAGGATTATTGATGTCCACCGTTAAATCAAATGCATTTTTGAGGAAGCCACCCACCTCAAAATTGATTTCTGTGCTAATCATAGGAAACCGTTTAAAACTACGGCGTGAACGCACAGAAAACCGTTTTCCTCGGGGGTGAGGGAACTCAGCTTCAACCGCTTTTTTAGCGGTTTCTTGCATGGCTTGGATATTGGATTCACATTCAAATGTTACAGCAAAATTGCTAATACCGGGAATCAGTGCCAAATGGTCAAGCATTTCAGGGGTAATATTTTCAACATGCAGCAACATACGGCTATGTTCTTTGTCAATTTTGCTGGTGCCAATCAGTTGCTTAATATTTTTAGCAAGTTGGCGCACAAACTCACGGCGATTTTTGCCTTTAAGCGCAAGTTCTGCGTAGTGAACGAGGATATATTGCATCAAGCGTTCACCACATCTAAGCAACGTTGGCACAATTCGTTATGTACATCATGCGCTGCATCTGCAGGCGTACCTACCACATAACAGCGTGGGCATTTGATACCATCCACAGCTTCAATGCTAAGTGTATCGCCAGCATTTGCTTCAGCGACAATCAATAGCTGCTCATAACTTTCGCCTACAGTTTCTGCAAAGCTCATATCCAAATCAGGAATGCTTACTTTTGCTGCAATAGATGAGCCTATAATTTTATCTTTCTTGGCAACATCCATTGCTGTATTTACCTGCTCACGCATGGCAAAGAAGTTATCCCAAGCTTGTTTATCGATAGACACAGGCTCTACCTGCTTAAACGTTTGCAAATGAATGCTACCACCTGCTGCACCAGGCAAGAAATCCCAAACTTCTTCTGCAGTCATAGGTACGATAGGTGCAATCAAGCGTACCAATGTATGCGCAATATCATACACCGTGCTTTGCGCTGATAATCTACGCTCTGAATCCGCAGCATCGCAATATAATCGGTCTTTAATCACATCCAAATAGAAACCACCCAAATCAACTGAGCAGAAATTATGAATTTCTTGATGAATCTGGTGGAAAGTATAGCTGTGATAAGTTTTATCCACATTGGTACTGACTTCTGCAAGCCTAGACATAGCCCATAAATCCAATGGTTTACGCTCTGCCAATGGTACAGATTGAGACACATCAAAGTTTTCCAAGTTGCTCAACAAGAAACGAATCGTATTGCGAATACGGCGATAAGATTCTGCAAGTTGTTTCATGATTTCATCGGAAACCCGAATATCTGCCGAATAATCTGCCGAGGCAATCCACAGGCGCAAAATATCTGCACCCATTTGATTGATAAGTTTTTGCGGCGCAACCACATTGCCTTTGGATTTGGACATTTTATTGCCATTTTTATCCACCACAAAACCATGGGTTAATACAGCCTTGAATGGCGCAACACCCCGTGTGCCAATGCTTTCAAGCAATGAAGATTGGAACCAGCCTCTATGCTGATCGCTGCCTTCTAAATACAAGTCAGCAGGAGATTGTAGCTCATCTCTATGCTCTAAAACGCAAGCATGGGTTGAACCAGAATCAAACCAAACATCCAAGATGTCGGTTTCTTTTTCAAAGTTTGAACTGCCACAATCTGGGCATGTTGCTCCATCTGGCAAAAAGTCAGCTACATCTTTGGCAAACCAAACATCAGCACCAGCTTGCTCTACTTGTTTTGCAATGCCTTCCACCACTTCAGGCGTGGTCACAGCATGGGATTCGCACGATGAACATTTGATAGCCGTGATTGGTACACCCCAATTGCGTTGACGTGACACACACCAATCTGGGCGTTGCTCAACCATACCGCGAATACGATTTTCACCCCAAGCAGGTGTCCATTTAGTTGATTTAATCGCTTCCAAAGCTTTGGCTCTTAAATCATTTTTATCCATGCTGATAAACCATTGTGGTGTCGCACGGAAAATCAAAGGTTTGTGGCAACGCCAGCAATGGGGGTAGGAATGACGAATTTGGTCGCTTGCCAACAATGCACCGCAGCTTTGCAAATGCTCCACCATGATGGCGTTGGCTTTATACACATGTTGTCCTTCAACCACAGGCGTTCCTGCTTCAAAAATGCCTGTGTCGCCGACTGGGTTAAAACCTTTAAGCCCGTACTTTAAGCCGACTTCATAATCTTCTTGCCCGTGTCCCGGAGCAGTGTGTACACAACCTGTACCTGCATCCAAAGTGACATGACCACCTACAAGAATAGGTGCATCTTGGTCGAGATATGGATGACGGAATTTACGATTTTCAAGTTTTGCACCCTTAAAATGAGCCACTGTTTCAGCAGTGACACCGATTTCAGCAAGCACACTGTCGGCAAGCCCTTCAGCTAAAATCAATACTTCGCCAGTTTCAAGGTTTTCGCATTCACCTGCATCGGTGATTTTCTTGGCGACATAATCCAAATCAGGGCCAACAGAAACGGCTAAGTTGGCAGGAATGGTCCACGGTGTGGTTGTCCAAATAACAACAGATGTTTTATCGGTTAAAGCCGAATCAATATCGCTTAAATCTTCGCCAGCTTTGAATTTGACATAGATAGATGATGAAGTGTGGTCTTCATGTTCTACTTCTGCTTCTGCCAAAGCCGTGGCACAAGATACACACCAGTGCACAGGTTTTGCGCCTTTATATAAACCACCATTTTCAAGGAAGCGACCAATCTCACGCACAGTGTTGGCTTCAAATTGATAATCCATGGTCACATATGGGTTTTCCCAGTCGCCAGTAATGCCCAAGCGCTTAAATTCTTCGCGCTGAATATCAATTTGCCCTTTGGCATATTCGCGACATTCCGAGCGAAACTCAGAGTCAGAAATATCTTCTTTCTTACGTTTTTTCTTCTTAAATTTTTCTTCGACTTTCAGCTCAATCGGCAAACCATGACAATCCCAACCTGGCACATAAGGCGCATCAAAACCCATCATGGTACGTGAGCGAACTACAATATCTTTAAGTACTTTGTTGACTGCATGACCGATATGAATGGAGCCGTTGGCATAAGGTGGACCATCATGAAGGATAAATTTTGGTGCACCCTTGCGAGCTTCACGAATTTGTGCGTAAAGGTCTGCTTCTTCCCATTGTTCTAAGCGTTTGGGCTCATTGGCGGGCAAGTTACCGCGCATAGGAAAATCAGTTTTCGGCAGGAAAACGGTGTCTTTATAATTGAATGTTTCTTGGTTCTTATCGTCTGCCACGGTTCGTGTACTCCAAAGTCGGTCTATCTCTTTTGTTTATAAAGCTATCAAAAGACCGCGCAGCCTAAACAAATCAAAGGCTTTTGTCTCATTTCGCTTCATAGCTTGTGAAAACGCTTATAAATTCGAGACAAAAACCTATTTTCTTTGTCTATAAACACTCCTTCGCAATGGCTTCTTGGAATAAGGATGCCAGCTTTTCAAAAGCCTTGCTTGGGCAAGATTTTAATGCTCGCCCATCAACTGAACGCACAGGAATTAGCTCCGCGCCTGTACCTGTTAAAAAGCAGGCATCTGCATTGTACACATCATAAGCACCTATGGATTTCTCCATAGGTTGAAGCCCTGCATCTTGTGATAAATCCAGAATCACTTGGCGGGTAATACCTGCCAACGCACCATCGGTGCTCGGTGGGGTTATCAAATGATTGCCCTGAATGATAAACACATTATCAGCACTACCTTCAGCAATAAACCCATTGCCATTAAGCATCAATGCTTCATCTGCTCCTGCATGATTGGCTTCCATTCTTGCCAAAATATGGTTGAGATAGTTTAGGCTTTTAACGCGAGGGTCTAAGCCATCTAGTGTTAATTTTCGGGTGGAAGCAATGATGATGTTTGCGCCTTGCTGCTTGATATTTTGCGCAACAACATGCACATCGTCTGCGATGATAAAAACATTGGGTTTATTGCAGCTTTCAGGATTAATGCCAAGGTTTCCTTCACCGCGCGTTACAATTAAGCGTAAATAACCATCAGCATTTGGGGCATGTTCAATGGTTTCATGAACGGCTTGAGTTAGCTCCTGCATGGATAGTGGTAAGTTTAAACCAATGGCTTGAGCAGAGTATGCCAAGCGTTGCAGATGTGCAGTTAAACGAAAGGCTGTATGATGATAAAAACGAATGCCTTCAAATATCCCATCACCATACAAAAAACCATGATCAAAGATGGAAACAGTAGCTTGATGCGCAGGCATAATCTCTCCGTTTTTCCAACAAATGGCTTGTTTTTTTGACATAAAAGGTCTCCTTTTTCACATAGGTCATATATATTGACCTATTGCATTTTAGCCATGAAAAACTTAATGTGTCAACATGAATGACCTAAATAAGTATTCGGGTGAGCGAGAACAAGCACTCAACCAAGCATTAGAAGCCATGTATTTTGGCTTTAAGGCAATGATTGCAGAGCCAGACAAAACATTGCATACCTTGGGGTTATCTAGAGTACACCACCGTATTTTATTTTTTATTGCACGTAGTTCACATTGCAGTGTGGGTGATTTATTAAAGCTTTTACAAGCGAGTAAACAATATATCCACAAACCTCTGCGAACGCTTGTGGATCAGGGCTATGTGATAACCACGCCAGACAAACAGGATAAACGCATTAAACGCCTGACCTTATCAGCAAAAGGCTCTGAATTAGAAGCCAAATTATCGGGTGGACAACGTGAACATTTTCAACGGGTATTCGATGAAGTAGGGGCTGAGGCTGAAATGGGCTGGCGAAAAGTGATGCAGGCGCTTAGCAAATCATGACAAGGTTTAGCATACAAGTTACGGTGGCACCATGTTAGCTCGGCTTATCTTTTTCCGTATGTTGGAATCCTTACCCACAATTCTTGGTGTGGTCACACTTGTATTTTTCTTACTCCATCTTGTGCCGGGCGACCCTGTGGATGCGCTTTTGGGCGAAACCGCCATGGCAGCAGATAAAGAAGCTTTGCGTAAAAGCATGCATTTGGATGAACCATTGTATGCGCAATACATCAATTATATCAGCGGTTTAACTCAAGGTGATTGGGGGAAATCTATTATCAGCCAACGTGATATTTGGACATTGATTACAGAGCGATTACCCGCCACAGCCAAGCTTGCTGCCACCAGTTTGTTGCTTGCCATTATTCTAGCACTTCCCTTGGGCATGATTGCTGCTCGTTTTCAAAATAAACCACAAGATAAGTTGGCGATGACCTTTTCACTGCTCGGCGTATCCATTCCAAATTTTTGGTTGGGGCCCATGTTGATGTTGGTGTTTTCTGTATTTTTAGGTTGGTTGCCCGTGTCAGGCATGGATGCTTCAGGTAGTATTATTTTACCAACTATTGCCATGGGTACAGCACTCGCGGCGGTGCTGTCGCGCATGGCAAGAGCAAGCTGGCTGGATTCCATGCAGTCGGATGCGATTCGCACAGCGCGAGCCATGGGCGTATCGGAAACCACATTGTGGTGGAAACATTCCGCGCGGATGACGGCGATTCCCGTGGTGACCATGTTTGCTCTCCAGATGGGCGCAGTGCTTGGTGGTGCGGTGATTACCGAAACCGTATTTGATTGGCCGGGGCTTGGGCTATTAACGATTGAGGCAATTCAACGCAGGGATTATCCCTTGGTGCAAGGGTGTGTGCTTATCATTGCATTGTTTTATGTATTGGCGAACTTGCTCGCAGATTTATTAAACTTGTGGTTAGACCCAAGGCAGCGGGCGCAATGATGTTTATCAAAGCGATACCTAAAAGTGTTTATGCTTGTTTATTGCTTCCAGCATTGGTGTTGCTGGTGGGCGCTATGCAATCGGTGGATGGGCATGCAGTTGACTTGGCGCAAGTGTTAAGCGGCTCAACAAGCGCGCATTGGTTGGGCACGGATGTGTTGGGGCGAGATGTGTTAGATAGGCTCGCTGAAGGCATTGGCCTGTCTTTTTCGGTTGCTTTAAGTGTGATGAGTTTGTGTGCGGTGGTCGGTATCACCGTGGGTATGATTGCGGCTTGGGCTGGTGGCTGGGTCGATAGTTTACTCATGCGCTTTGTTGATATTGTACTTTCATTTCCCGGCATTTTATTAGCGATAGCGCTTGCTGCTGTGCTTGGCCCGGGTGTGGATAAGCTGATTATCGCGCTGGCTGCTGTGGGTTGGGTTGGCTTTGCGAGATTGACTAGAGCGCAAGTATTATCCCTTAGACATGCGCCATACATTGAAGCTGCCATTGCCAGCGGTCAAAACAGCATACATATCGCCGCCAAACATTTGCTACCCAATATCGCTGCGCCACTACTCATTGAAGCAAGCTTTGGCTTGGCAGCCGTGATGATTGGCGAGGCAGGGCTTTCATTTTTGGGCATTGGTATTCAGCCGCCTGATGCATCATTGGGAACCATGATTAAAGAAGGCTCGCAACTGATGTTGGTTGCCCCCATGCAGGTTATTTACCCAGGGTTGATGCTTTTCCTTCTTGTGATGAGTGCAAATCTTGCGGGCGATGCCCTGCGCGATTATCTGGATGTGCGCAGTAAGAGGTAAGAAAGATTATTTTATCGGAATAGCGTAATACATTTTTGAAGATGCTGAGCAAGGCTCATATTCATCAGGTTTGTAGACCTCAAGGTCAGGTGCAGATGTATGCTGTTGACCTGATTTCAGCAGCCAGCTTGAATAGATATAGTTTATGGTATCGTTGAGGTTTTTCATATCACCTTGATGCGTAAACTTTGCGTAGATGCTCGATTCAATTTTAATACTTTCCATGCCGCTAGGGATTGAAGAAATATCTGATACTTGGATTACTGCATAATATTCTAAGAGGTCGCTATTCTTATCTGTTTGTTTGACTACACCATAACATGTGCTTGATGTTGTATGTTTGATTTCACCTATGCGTTCCAAAAATTCAGCCCATAAAGCAGGAAGCTTGTCTGCAATATTATTCTTTTCAGAATCTACGCTGTAGAACTGGGTTCTCAAGCCTACAAGTTGCATAGAGGGCTGCGTATAAATCTCAGGCTCTAGAGAAATATTTTGATTGATATGTTTAAGGTAATCAGCATTAAACTCAGCTTTTTTGAGAAACAAACTTTTATTCCCAAGCTTTCGGTATGCACTGGGGCTTATGCCAAAAGTTTTTTGAAAAGCGCGGGTGAAGCTTTCTTGAGACTCAAAGCCAGCCGATATTGCAATATCAAGGATTCGGAAGTTTGTAGATAATAGTTTATCAAGTGCGTTCGCCATCCTTCGAGAGCGAATATATGTTTTCAATGTTTCATGCGTTAAAGCCTTAAAAATACGCTGAAAGTGCCACTGGCTTAACCCAGTGGCTTGAGCAACCTCAGCGAGAGACACATCAAAATCTAGATTATCCTCAATATAATCAATACCCATTTGTACGCGTTTCAGATAATTCATGATGCTTGCCTCATTGCCTTATGCTTTGGGTGGAAGCTCATAGAAACCACTCATAGATACAAGCTTTCCAGCATCGTTATAGGCACAATGACTGATACCCTGAATGGCAACGGTGCCATCAGCTAATGTCATATCCCATGTGGCAATACTTTGATTGTTGTGCGCTTGGAAATAAGTGGTGGTGAACTTGCTGTCTGGAACCTGTTGGTGAAAGTCTGACATATATGCCACAAGCTCATCCCAAGTTTTTGTTTTAGCAAGCGGGTCTTGGTAAACAGCATTTTTATCCATTGTTTGTTCGAATCGGGCTAGCTTTTCACTTGCTGATGTGGTGTTCCATGATGACTGATAAGTTTCCCAAATGTCTTTGTAGTTGATACTCATATCGTGCTCCTTTGTGTTTGATGCACGAATGATATGAAGAGCAAAGCTTCTATTTTGATATTTTGTGCTATTCCCAACCTTATCAGTAAAGGTACTCTTTAGATGTTGGCACGTTTACGAGGCATTATTTGACAAAGCATATTTGCTTCATAAGATATGCGCCTATCCACATATACGGATAAGAGGAATAACTATGAGTAGTGAGTTTTTTAAAGTGTTGGCGGATGAAACAAGATTGCGTTGTTTAAGCCTAATTTTTGAGCAGCAAGACATTTGTGTGTGTGAATTGAGCTATGCGCTGTATTTGCCCCAGTCAAAAATTTCACGGCATTTATCCATCATGAAATTGAATCAACTGATTGCAGACCGTAGGCAAGGGCAGTGGGTGTTGTATTCGCCGCATCCACAGGTCTCAGCTTTTCAAAAGGAGATTATACATATGATGATGCAGGAATATCTTGGGCAAGAGCCTTTCAAAACGGACAGGAAGCGTTTGCAGGCTATGCCCAATCGCCCTGCCTTGAATAAGGAGGCGGCATATGTTTGAAGCATTGGCTGATTGGCTTGCCTTTGATGTGTTCGGTTTAACGGCGGAAAGCAGCATGGGCGAGAGCGTGCATTTCTTTATCATGGATATTACCAAGATATTTTTCATGCTGGTGACGATTATTTATATCATGGGTTTGTTCCGCTCATTTGTTTCGCCTGAAAAAGTACGCACTTATATTCAAGGAAAATCCAAGTTTGCAGCGCGTGTGTTGGCGATTGTGCTGGGCGCAGTGACGCCATTTTGCTCATGTTCATCCGTGCCATTGTTTATTGGCTTTGTGGAGGCGGGTATTCCGTTGGGTGTGACCTTCTCATTCTTGATTGCTAGCCCCATGATCAATGAAATCGCGGTGGTTATGCTTTGGGGCATGGTGGGCTGGAAAATCACAGCGCTTTATGTGGCATCGGGCATGGTTGTTGCCTTTTTCGGCGGTATTATCATGGAAAAATTCAAGCCTGAACGCTGGGTGGAAGATTATGTGTGGAAAATTCAAATGGGTGAAGTGCAAACCATTGAACAGGATGATTCACTGCCTGCACGCCATCGTTATGCCTTTGGCGAAGTCAAAGAAATCGTAGGCAGAATTTGGAAATGGGTGATTTTAGGTGTGGGTCTTGGTGCATTGTTTCATGGTTACTTCCCTGAAAACTGGGCAGCCAGCCTTGGCGATGCCAACAACTGGTTAGCTGTACCGATGTCTGTATTGATTGGTGTGCCTTTGTATTCCAATGCTGTGGGCGTGATTCCATTGGCAGAAGCCATGCTTCTCAAAGGCGTTGCGCTTGGCACTACACTCAGCTTTATGATGAGCATTGCAGCCATTTCATTGCCTGAATTACTCATCTTAAGAAAAGTGATTCAGTGGCAAGCTTTGGCTTTGTTTACAGCCATTGTGACGGTTTCCATCATGTTGGTGGGTTGGTTCTTTAATATTATTGTGTGAGGTGAAAGAAATGATAGATGTAAAAGTATTGGGTACAGGTTGTGCCAATTGCAAAACAACGCAGGCTTTGATTGAAGCTGTTGCAGGCGAACATGATATCGCGATTGCGTTAGAGAAAGTCGAAGATATGGCAAAGATTATGTCTTACGGGGTGATGTCTACACCGGGCGTGGTGATTAACGGTAAAGTGGTGCATGCGGGTGGGATTCCAGATAAAACCTCGATTTTATCGTGGTTAACATCATCAGAGGGATAATGTTTCTTGAAGTAAATCCATATGAATAAAGGGGTATAAGCCATGAGTGACCAGCATAATCACAACGTAAGCGGCAAGAATTTATTTATGACGATAGTGCTCAACATTGTGATTACGCTATCACAAATTGTGGGTGGTATCATTTCAGGCTCACTGGCTTTGTTAAGTGATGCTATGCACAACTTTAGTGATGTGCTGGCTCTTTTGATTGCCTATGTTGCAAACCGTTTGGCTGCTAGACCAAACAGTGAAACAAAAACATTTGGGTATAAAAGGGCGGAAATTTTAGCGGCTCTTTTTAATGCCTCAGTTTTGATTGGTATCGCAATATTTTTAATTGTTGAGGCTTTTCATAAGTTTTATCATCCAGAGCCTATTCATTCATTGTGGGTCATTGGGCTTGGCACTTTAAGTATTGTTTTGAATGCGGCGAGTGTGTTGCTTGTTAAAGATGATGCGCATGACAACATGAATATCAAGGCAGCTTATCTTCATTTATTAACGGATGTGATGACCAGTGTTGCTGTGGTGCTTGGTGGTATATTGATGTACTACTTTGAAGTGTTTTGGATAGACCCCATCATTTCTATTTTGATTGCGCTTTACCTTATCTGGGCTTCATTGGGATTGGTCAAAGAAAGCAGTGCAATACTGATGCAGTTTTCACCCAAGGAAATTGATATGGCGGATGTGGTTGCATGCATTCAAGCAGAAGAAGCCATAAAAAATGCGCATCATATTCATATTTGGAAATTGGGTGACCATTCTATTCACTTAGAAGCACACTTGGATTTTAAGGATGATGTAACATTATCGGAGTCCAACAAGGTCATCGATACATTAGAGAAAAAGTTACATGATGATTTTGATATAGAACATACCACTTTTCAGTGTGAATATGAAAGAGATGATGATAAAAAAATCATTTGATCAAACAGACTACCCGCTTTTCCATGCTGTTTTGTATGGAGACAAAGTAAGTACAGAAAAATTTTCCAAGCGGTTAAGTTGTGCGATTAAACATTTACCGTTGCGTGTACAATTGACTTTTGAGCATGATTCACGCAAAGCCGCTGAAAAGGGTATAGCTAAAGACCCAACGCTCACATTGGATGGAGAGATATTTCTTGAAGGGCTTATACAGGCAGAAAAGATAACAGAGGCATTTGAAACCATGCTTATCAAGCAAAAAGGATATAGTGCGAAGGTTTTAGAGCTTGGTTGACGCAGTGTTATGATGGTTTGCGCAAAGCTTCCGGATAAGGCTAATAACTTCATGTTTCGTTACGAAGTTGGTGTATGCTATCTTCCCAGTGTTGGCCATCAAAGGTGTTGATGCTGTAGCTGGGGGGATTGTCCAAGCAGCGGACATTGATGCTAAATCCTTGGGGGTTTGAGCGCGGAACATAAAAGGATTTAATGCCGCAGATTTTACAAAAATGATGTTGGGCAATGCCTGTGCCAAAGGTGTATGTACTAAGCTGCGCTTTACCTTGAAGCAGGGTAAAGACTTCTTTATCCACAACATAGTGTAAATAGCCTGATTTGCTGCAAATGCTACAATTGCATTGGGTTACAACAATTTCTTCAGGCGCTTCAATTTCAAAACGAATAGCTCCACAATGGCAACCACCTTGATATTTCATGCATCATCCTTGGTATAGGGTGTGCCATCTTTATGCAAGAATTCCCATGCGCCACTATCTGTGCTTTGTGCGATTAAATCATCATCGGGGTAGGTGACATGGTCATCACTTCTATCCCCAATTTCAAGGTATGTGACCACATCGTCACTTGGATTGATGAGCTGATGGCCAATGCCTGTGCCCGCCTTAAAACCAAAACAATCACCTGCTTTGAGTTCAAACTCTTGCTTAGCGTATATCAGCGTTGGCGAGCCGCTTATGATATAAATCAATTCGTCTTGTTTGCTGTGGCAATGTTTGAGAGCAGACATGGCATGAGGCTGTAGCTCGGTTAAATTCACGCCAAAATTTGATAGCCCGAAATGATTGCCAAGTTTGCGTTTAATGCGCCCATTCATCATGGATTTGAAGGGTTCTGGGTATAATGATTGGGCAGTTTCCGCAGGGATTTGCTTGGCTTGGATGGGTTTGGTGTGTTTTGCCATGGTTTAGTATGCCTCGGGTGATATTTTGATGGCATAAGCAGTCATGATGCCCCACACAGCATTGAAAAAGATAACAAGCAATGGGGTGAGCATACCCAAGTCCATGCCAACTAAACCTTTGTGTGCTACTTCAGGAAAAATATAGAATAATTGTACGGCTGTTGGCGCGAGACTAAGCAGTAAACCTTTGAGCAACCATCGTTCATTGAGAAAAGGTAGGATAAACAATATACCCCAAATACCACCCCAAACAATGCGAGGATAAAGCCAAGCTGCGCTGAGCGCTGGCGCGATAGACACATCCAACATGGATGAGATGCCATATTTGCCAAACAGCCACACCGTCAAACTATTCATCAAACCGCCAAAGCAACCTGCAGCGAATACGACCAACAATTTATTCATGAGCAACCCTCGCAAAATGTAAGGATAACATGTGTTTTGCTTTAGGTCTTATGTTTTTTGTAACCAAGCTATAGCTTCATCCAAGTTTTCAAAAAATTGTACCTCTCCAGAAACAAACCATGAGCCAATTTTGGAGGTAGCTTTTTGCCATGTCTTATGACCATAAATAGCAATTTTTTTGAAGTCATTGTTGTGTTTTAAGCCAAGCTTAAAATCATCCCAAGCCGCCCTTAGTTCCCAGCCTTGCATTTGGGATGCATCAATTAGTACTTTGGCGTTGGGTTCTTTGACTTCAGCAAGGGCTGCATCAATCATGGGTGTAATAATTTCATAGTCTTCATGGGTAAGTTTGCCTACGGCTTTAAGTGTAATAAAGATATGTTCATTTAAACGTTCAATACCAACAGATAAACCATGACGTAGTGATGTGTCCATATCAACCTCCTAATGTTTGAAGTCATATAATTACACTAACATAAACCATCATTTAATCAAGGTTAAGTAGGTAGGCGTAACGAGTTGGCATGGTTTTCGCTTACACCATAATTGAATTTATGTATTCGATAGTAGCTGTTTGGAGGTGAAAGCGTGGATATTGCAACGATAATCGGCATTGTGGTTGCCTTTGGCTTGGTGTTGTTTGCTATTGGTGATGCTATTACAGGGTTTATAGATGTGCCGTCTATGGCGATTGTGATTGGAGGAACGGTTGGTGTTTTACTTGTGGCATATCCAATGTCCAACGCCATTGGTGTCATCAAGATTATTCTTAAAACTATTTTAAATAAACCTGCCGATGGGCCATCGGTGGTCACTGAATTTGTAGAGCTAGCGCAGGTTGTACGCAAAGATGGTATTTTAGCTTTAGAAAGTAAGGTAGGAGATATTGACCACCCATTTATGTCCAAAGGTTTGCAGATGGCCATTGATGGGCAAGAACCCACAGAAATTGAAGAGATTTTGTATATGGAAATGGATAAGTTGGGTGAGCGGCATTTGCGGGGTGCTGATATGATGACAGCATTAGGTACTTTCGCTCCATCCATGGGCATGATTGGTACTTTGGTTGGTTTGGTACTTATGTTGGCGAATATGGAAGACCCTGCATCCATTGGACCTTCTATGGCGGTGGCATTATTGACCACATTTTATGGTGCGTTGATGGCAAATATCATTTTTTTACCTATGGCATCCAAGTTGAAAACACGCAGCAAAGAAGAGTTGTTAGTGCATGAAATTATTTTAGCAGGTATTCAATCTTTGGTGGCAGGGGAAAACCCTAGGGTGATGGAGCAAAAGCTACATGGTTTCTTGCCCCCCAAAGATCGTGCATCAGCTTTTGATTGATATTGTATTAACTTATTATGGCTAAACGACAAAAGAAACCTGATCCCGTCTTACCCGATAAAGACCCTGGAGCTGCATTGTTTTTAGAATTGATGATGCAGATGTTGGCCTTTTTTATTTTGCTGACATCTATTGCTGTGATTGTGGACGAACGACGTTTAGCGGCGATTGGCTCACTAGCAGGGACATTTAGCCCATTACCTAAAGGCGCAAACTTAACAGAAGGTAATGGTCCATCCATGCCTGCTCGAGATATTATTGATGGTAATCGTGCGCCACGCCGAACCGCCAAAGAATTGACGGAGATGGCAAGGGAGTTGGGTTTAGGCGATGCTATTCATGTATTACCCTTAGACCAAGATAAGGTGCGTGTGCGTTTTCCTGAGACTATCGTATTTGCACCAGGTCAGGTTGAGATTAGCCCTGATATGTTTCCTTTGATGGATAAGTTAGCCAAATTATTTAAGCGCCCTGAAGTGATTGAAATTCGTATTGAAGGGCATACCGATGATACACCTGTGCGGAGCGCGTTGTACCCATCCAATTGGGAGCTTTCCGCAGCACGTGCCATGAGTTTGTTTCATGCTTTTTCAGAGCGCGGTGTGCCCAATGGACGTATGATTGCGGCGGGCATGGGGGATAAACATCCAATTGCTGGTAACCCATCTATGAGCAGAAGGGTTGAAATAGAGCTTAAATTTAGACCTGTTACAGTGAATCCTGAAAGCCAAGTACAATCAGGAAAGCTTATTTCACCACAGCGACATGTGGTTGCACCACAAGGGAAAAGCTTTTAATCATGGCACGTAAAAAGAAACTTGAACCCGAGGTGTTGGCAGACCCAGAAGCGTGGATGACCACCTTTGCAGACTTAATCAGTTTGATGCTGACGTTCTTTATTTTATTGGTGTCTATGTCCACGTTGGATAAAACAGGGCTACAAGATATTTCAACGTATTTTGAGTCTGCTGTATCGGTTTTAAATGCTGGTGCAGGCACAGAAATCAATCTGATTCGTCCCTTAGAGTTGCAGCGTATTGTGAGCCCGCGTGAGTTGATGTTGGCGATGCGTCAAAATAGTAACGTTGTATTGAAAAACAGTACATTGGAACATCATGTTCGTGCGTTAATTGTGAAAAATCGTTTATACCTGCGCATGGATGATGCGGCACTCTTTGAAGAAGGTTCGGCTCGCCTAAAAGCTGAGAATATTAAGGCACTTAGAAGGCTTGCTAAGATGTTAGCTATCTCTCCAGGTAGTATCAGCGTCAATGGACATACCGATGATAGAATGGTGGCGGGTAGCCGTTATCCAGACCTTTGGAGCTTAAGCTTAGCCAGAGCGGCATCAGTCTTGCATATCTTAGAAGCAGAAGGCGTAAATCCATCACGTTTATCGTTGGCAGGTTATGGACCTTCAAGACCAATTTCTACCGATGCTACGATACTAGGTCGAAAACATAATCGGCGCGTTGATATTGTGGTGTATAAGTAACAAGTGAGGAGTTTAAACGATGGCAGATAAAAAAGATGATGCAGCAGAAGAAAAGAAATCATCGGGTGGGTTGTTGCCGATTATTAATTTGGTTTTGCTTATTTTAGTATTGGCTGTGGGTGGCTTTATTGCATGGAAAATGATGGCAATGGAACAAGCACCAGCAACAACTGAGCAGGCAGCACCAGCACAAACAGAAGAAACGACAATACCAGAGCCAGAAGATGAAAACCCTGATGCACCACCAATCTTGGTGGATATTGCAGACATCACGATTAACTTGGCAGATACGGATGTAAGTCGTTTTTTAAGAGCGAAAATTAAGTTGGAAGTACGCAGCCCCGAGGCACAAGCCAAGGTTGAGCAGAACATGATTAAAATCAATGATATGGTGATTACTCTGCTTTCCAGTAAAACATTTGCTGAAATTCGCACACCTCAAGGCAAATATGATCTTAAAGAAGATTTGATTTATCGCATGAATCGCTTAGTGGGCGGCAAGCCGATTAAGAACTTATACTTTACGGATTTTGTATCGCAATGAGTGAAAAAACTGCTGATGCTGTGGGTGATAAAGAACCTATTTTAGCACCCGAGGAAATTGATGCACTGATGCAGGCAGTGGCACCGAGTGAGCAAGCGCATGCCTTGTTAGCAACACTGCCACCCGTAGCACAACCTGAATCGGTAGAAGATTTTGATTTTGCATCGGTGGAATCGGATAATGGCCCTGAGCGTTACCCCCTATTTTTTAATTTACAGCAGCGTATGACAGAATCACTTAACGAACAATGGGATGAAACCTTTCAGCGTGATGTTGAGTTAAGCAGCGAAGGCATTGATGAGCGTCTGTATCAAGAGATTATTGAAGATAATAAAGAAACAAAACAAGTGTTTTTTGTGTATGAAGTAGATGGGTTTGGACGAATGATGGTAACCATAGAGCTGCCTTTGGTGATTGCATATATTGATGCCATGTTGGGTGGTATGGGGGAGTCCTTTGGTGACGATGCTAATGACCTCACTCCAGTGGAGCAGAGCTTAGCCCAGCGTATTGGTACAGGTTTAGAAAAACTGCTACTGCATATGTGGAAACCTGTTGCTGTCATGAAACATCATCTATCGAAGCTGGATACTGAGCCACAGTTTTTGGCTGTTACCCCTGTGACTGATCCATGTTTTTCGGTGAAGTTTGGTGTTAAAGCATCGGATGATTTACAAGGTTTTGTACATTTACATTATCCCCGTACTTTTTTAGAGCCTGTTTTAGAAAGCTTGCGCACATCCATATCTGATGACTTGGGTAATGATCCTGAATGGGAGCAGCAGTTACAAAAAAGTATAGAGCAGGTGCCATTAACGGTTCGTTTGGAACTTGGGCAATGCCAATTAAGCATCAAACAATTTTTGGGTTTACGCACAGGGGACTTTTTACCGCTACGAAAGAGTGCTAGTGACCCAGCTATGCTTTGGGTGAGTTCCACGCCTATGTTTGAAGCTATGCCAGGCAGCCAAGATGGGTTATTGGCTGCAGAGCTAACCAATCAGTTGGCACAAGATACATAAGCTTAGGTGGTAGAAGGAGACTATTATGCCAGAAGTTGAAGAAATACAAAACCCTGATGCCGCTGCAACAGGAAGTGAGCAAAAGGTGAACCTTGAAGCCATCATGCATGTACCTTTAGATGTGAGTGTTGAGCTTGGGCGTATTCAGTTGCCTTTGCATGTGGTAGCGCGATTGCATCGTGGTATGGTGTTGGACTTAAAAAAAGAAGCCAATGCTGAAGTAGATATTTTAGCTAACGGGCGTGTGTTTGCGCGAGGTGAAGTGGTATCTGCAGATGGAAAAATTGGGGTGCGTGTGGTGGAAGTTGTGCCACAAGGCGACCGTATTCAGAGTTTATCTTAAATGATGACAGGAGAGACCAGCTTTGCTGCCATGATGGCACAATCTATTGGTTCGCTGGCATTGGTGTTGGCGATTTTTGCAGGGCTAGTATGGTTGATGCGTCGTTTCCAAGACAAAGTTGTTCCCGTGAAAGAAGGTAAGATGCAAGTGGTACAACGTTTACATATTGATAGTAAAAATAGTGTGGTTGAAATCAAGCATGGTAAACAAAGTTACCTTTTAGGTGTAGGTGTAGGTGGCATAAGCAAAATTACAGACCTCAAGCTTGAGGAAGAAGCTGAAAATGATGCGTAATTCATTGCTGCTTCGTATTTTATTCTTAGCTGTGTTTTTACTGCCAAGCTTAGCCTCGGCAGCAGATGTACCCACCTTATCCATCAGCTTGGGTGAAACGGAAGATCCTGATTCATGGTTTACAGGTTTAAAAATTATTGCAGGGTTAACTGTACTTGCCCTTGCACCCTCGATTTTGGTGATGATGACATCATTCACTCGTATCTTGATAGTCTTTGCTTTTTTGCGACAGGCACTGGGCACACAACAAAGCCCACCCACGCAAATTTTGGTTGGTTTAGCTTTGTTTATGACCATGTTTATCATGATGCCGGTGTGGAATCAGATTGATAGCACAGCACTAACACCTTATTTGAATGAAGACATCACCCAATCCCAAGCTATGGAAAAAGCGATTGACCCCTTACGTGCTTTTATGCTGCGTCAAACCAGAGAAGATGATTTAATCTTATTTATCAATGCAGGAAACATTGAAAAGCCTGCCACAGCAGAAGAAACACCCATGTATGTATTGATTCCAGCCTTTGTTATTAGCGAGCTACGCACAGCATTTGAAATTGGTTTCTTAATTTATATACCATTTGTGGTGTTGGATTTGGTGGTGGCTTCAGTATTGATGAGTATGGGGATGATGATGTTACCCCCCGTCATGATTTCACTGCCGCTTAAAATTATCTTGTTTGTACTTGTTGATGGTTGGCATTTGATTACAGCATCATTATTGGCAAGTTTTAAATAAAACGCCTTACACTTGGTTTAATGTGGCTTGTATCAAATGGTATAATGTAAGTTCTGCTAGTTGAATTGTTTTGCCAAAGGTGATGATGCCATCTTCATGTCCTTTCATCACAAACGCATTATTCTTGAAAGGGTCGCGTGATTGATAAAGCTCCGCGATTTCTTGTACCATGCCTGCGGTTCCGTATTCCGCCGTGGTGGCAAGTGCATCTGTAGCTATCATCATTTGCCAAAGCGGTTTGGAATGGATATGAATAACAGCTTGAATATCAGGGTGAACTTCATAAATCATGGCATGGCTCAAAGCTTCACTGCTGGGTTTACATTCGCCTTTTGAATAGACGGTAAAGGTGTCAAAATTATAATCTGTAATATGGATATATTCAGCAGGTTTTAGAGCGGGTTGTTTTCCTGTTTGGGTGGCTGTGATGGTAAATTCATGCTCACCTTGATTGCGAAATGATAAGTTACCATAACCAATACCATCGGGTGTTTCACCAATCAAACCCAAAGCAAATAAACGGCATCGCAATGCTTCAAGCTCGGTATATTGAGCAAAGTCAGGTGTTTTTGTGTTGCGGTGTTGCACGTGATATTTAATAACACCATCCATCATTGAAGCTTTCCAATCGCATCCATATTCGCCGCAATCACACCTGCTTCGGTGATTAAGCCTGTAATCAGGCGAGCAGGGGTGACATCAAAGCCGTAATTGATGGCAGTACTTCCTTCTGGGGTGATGCGTATGTTTTGTACGTTTCCATGCTTATCTATGCCACGCATAAGATGCACTTCATCTTCACTGCGTATTTCGATTTCAATATCTTGCACACCATTTTCACATGCAAAATCAAAGGTGCTGATGGGAAGCGCAATATAAAAGGGTACATCATTATCTTTGGCGGCTAATGCTTTGAGGTATGTACCAATCTTATTCGCTGCATCACCATTGAGTGCTACTCTGTCAGCGCCTGTAATCACCATATCAACTTTGCCCTGCTGCATAAGGTGTCCGCCTGTATTATCAGGGATAATGGTATGCGAAATACCCGCATCCAATAATTCCCAAGAGGTGAGGCTTGCGCCTTGATTGCGTGGTCGGGTTTCATCCACCCAAACATGAATATCTATGCCTCGCTTTTGCGCTTCATAGATGGGTGCAAGGGCAGAGCCGCTATCTAAAATCGCCAGCCAACCTGCATTGCAATGGGTTAAGATATTAAACTGGTTTATCTTTTTATCTGCCATGATGCTTTCAATGATATTGCAGCCAATTTCACCAATCTTTTGCGTTCGCAGCACATCTTCATCAGCGATAGCAATGGCTTCGGCTTTACAATCAGCGACCACATCATCGCTTTGGGCAACGATATTTAACATTCTGTCCACTGCCCACATCAGGTTAACCGCAGTAGGGCGAGATGCGCGAATGTTCATGGCGGCTTGTTTGATTTGACCTGTGTCACCCTCAAACTCACGCGCCGCCAAATACACACCAAAAGCAGCTACGTTGCCAATCACGCCCGCACCACGCACCGTCATATCCTTGATAGCCTCGCAAGCATCATTGGCTGTTTTTAACAGGCGGGTTTTCTTTTCAAAAGGTAAAAAACGTTGGTCAATGACTTCCAAGTCGCCATTATTATTGAGCCACAGTGCTTTGTATATTCCTTGGTGAACCAAATAAGTATCCTACTTAATCTTTACGCTTAAAGCAATGTACCCAAACCAAAGCTTCTTCATCCCAATCCATGCCTTTATGCATTTTGAGGATAAGCCCTTTGTACATGTCCATAGATGGATAGCCTTCTGCTTGTGCATCTGCATCGGTCATTTCACCTAGCTTTTGCTGTTTTAATGCTGTGACAATAAAGGTAACACCATCCAATACAAACTCTTCATCAGGGTAAGCATAAACCCCATCACGGCGTTGTTCTGTTTTTTGACCAGACAATGCTGCTTCAACCAATTTTGGGTGACGAACTAATCGTTCAATGCTACATGTTTTTGCAGGATATTTGTTCATGATTATACTCGCTATTGTTTATAGTATGCAAAACCTAACATGCTTGACCTAGCTGCCTAGTTATAAGTTTAAAAGTACTTGATTGCATAGGCTTTGCAGCTATCCTATTTTGTCCAACCTAGTTAGGGGGTGTTTATGTCATTTCAACAGCAACAAGCATTGGTTAAACAACATATTCAAGATTTGGGTGATAAAACCAATCAGCTAAGTAGCAGTTTTTATACCCACCTTTTCCGTATAAACCCTAGTCTTACGCATATTTTTAATGGTGGGGTGAGTATGCTCAATCGTAAATTTACCAGCATGCTTTCTACATTTAAAAGTGTACATGATTTACACAAGATTTCAGCAGCACTTGAAGGTATGGCAAAGCGGCATATCGCTTATCATGCCGAGGTCTCACATTTTACAGATTTTAATCAAGCCTTGTTACTCGCACTTGAAGATATTGAGCAAAATAATTTTACACCTGAGCTTCGTGAAGCATGGCAAACGGTATTCCAAGAGGTCGCCGCTATCATGACGGAGGTGTTGCGAGATGCACCAAAGGTTGAGAAGTCTCAAGGTAAAAATGCTGTAAATACATCACCTTTGATTGATGATATTGGTGGCGCAGAAGTCGTGACGCGGGTTCACCAACGCTTTTATGATTATATGTATGAGGATGATTATATTGGAGGATTTTTTCACCACCGCTCCAAAAGCCTGCTTATTCGCAAACAAACTGAGTTTATGGTCGCAGCATTTGGCGGTGAAAACTTATACACGGGTGAGCCGCCAGCTTTTATTCATATGCATATGTATATCACCAAAGAAATGTCGGATATTCGTGATATTTATTTAAGGCGAGCTATTCTTGAAGAAGGTTTAAGCGATGAATTATGCCAACGCTGGCTTGCTGTTGACCATTCATTTCATGCATCCATTGAAAAGAAAAGCATAGATGAATGTGTGATGCGTGTTTGGGGGCAGGCTCCGTTTTCGGTCAAAAAACCTAGCTCGTATATACCTCCACAAGCATAAAAAAAGCCGCACTTTGCAGTGCAGCTTTTTCTAAATCCTTGTTAAGAATAATCAAGGGCAGTGTGGTGCAATTTCCGTTGAAGAACGACGAAGTGCAGACCAACCCATGCCTAGGTTTGCCTTTTTACTGGTAATTAATACCACCAAAGCGTTTTGTTTGCCTGGTACAATAGACATAAAGTGATAAGTATTGTCTGTGGTCATTTGAATTTCTTGGATTGAGCTTTCTTGCCCTTCACCTCGTTGCGTTGCCAAAAGGTTCTCAACAGTGCGGACTGTATTGCCGCGGAACATTTCTACGGATGCCGCTGCCACAGCATCAATATAGGCTTGTGTGAAGTAAGGTACAGTGTGATGTGCGCCTAGCATTAAGCCAGAATCTACATCTACAACGGCACAACCAAGCGCACCATCCACAGTATCTACCAATCCTTTTAAAGTATCATTTAATGACATCGTTTATTTCTCCTTTTTCATCATTTCCATTTCTTTTTTTACACGCTCTAACAAAGCTTCAGGGTCTTTTAAAATATCCAACCCTTTCACGCCTTCGCTAAACTTTTTGGTCTCTTTTCCAATGCCTTTTGCTGCCTTTTTTGCAGCTGCCAATACCAAACCAATTTGTGCTTTGGGTTGACCAATCACTGTTAAAATCAAAGCACCCGCATGTAAAACAACCAAAGTGCTAGACTCGGCTTCACTGATAATATTTTCTACCTGTGGTTTTCCTGCTTGGCCTGCAAGGGTATCAGCCAGGGAAATCATGGATGCACTCATGGCAGCAACCATTTCTCCTTCAATCTTTCCCGTTTTATCTTCGCAAGCAACCATGAGCCCATCTTCAGAAGATAGCACCGCTGCTTCAATAGATTTGAGTTCATGAATTAAAGCCGTTAATTCTTTTTGACAGGCTTGAGCCTCTGTTTTACTTAGTCCAGTATCTTCCATATTAAACCTTCAATAATCTATCAATCTTACATTGTTTGTGACATGGGTAAGACATTAGGTATTACCCATTAATGATTTGACAACATCATCACAAATTTTCTTTACCACAGCTGCTGCTTTGGCTGGTATTTTGGGTGTTGCTACAAGCACAAACATACGCTCATCGCGCACCAAAAAGTCACGCATAAGCAATAGATAACCACCAGATTTAGGAACCAAACATATCAAGCCCATACCATTTTCAAGCTTGGCAGCTTTTGCCAGTTGGTGGCTGGTATCCATCCAAGCGGGTAATAAAGCCGCCAACTCAAATTGCTCTTCAATGCCACTATCACACACAGTTAAACCTTCAGCGTTAACCACGGTAATCCATTTAAACTGTAAAGATTCTCTTTGTGCATTTAGATAGTCTTGTAAAAGCATGTTTCTTGTAAATCCCCCTTGAAGTAAGCAAGTAATAATAGATGAAAAAGATTGCACTTACAACTTTTTAGGCTACTTTCACAAAAAACAAAAGTGAAAAGAGTTTATGTTTTATACGACTGCTTGTTATTTATATAGCCCCTCACCTGAAAAGACTCGGGACTTTTTGCTTGAAGTTTTAGGCTTTGAGTTGGTTGAAGAGAATCCTGTTCCATTGCTCAGCAATGGTAGTCTTTGTTTGCGTTTGGCGCGTGGTGATATGCCTGCTGTGCTTGAGCTACAATGCTCTAACCTTGAGCAAGATGCTGGGCAACTGTTGCAACACCCTAACATTGAGAAGCGTACAGAAATTGTGCATATGCATGATTATTTGGAACAACACCTTTATTGCTCTGATATTGGCATGACATTAATACTTAACCAACCCTTGTCTGAGGATGATCGCGATGAGCTTGTTGCATTGCCTACTACGCTGCCTTGGCAAGAAGGGCTGATTGAAAAAGCACAATATATACTTAGGGCAACACCATTGGCTTTTCGTGAGAAAGCACGAGAAAATATGGTGCAGCAAGCAGAATACAAGGCAGTTGAAGAGGGGGGGCTTGAGGTCTTAGAGCCGCATGTGATGCAGGCTTTTGTGCAAGTTACGCCTCCTTTTCAGCATCAAACCTTGTATGAAGCCATGAAGGCGCAAGGCATTGATGCAGATCAATATCTTGATGAGAAAGTTTGGAGCGAAACACCTTGATACCCCGCTTATGGCATATCATGACCACCTTGATGTTGATGTTGAAATTGCGATTGAGTAAGTCTGAAGCTAGCAAACAAAAAGTGGAAAAAGCACTTGCGAAAAAATTGGCAAAAGGTCGGGGTTTACCTATGAAAGTGGGGCAAATCATGGCGGGCATGGATGATAATCATGCATTGCAGCAGCTAACCCAAAGTGTAGAGCCTTTACCGCTTGATCAGGTGAAAAAAGTGTTGAGCCAAGCTTGGGGTAAAAGTTTATCCGAAGTGTTGCAGGGTATTGATGAGAGCCATGCTGCAGCTTCGTTGGGTCAGGTGCATCGTGCGGTGTTGTGTTCGGGTGAAACGGTTGCCATCAAGATGCAATATCCCGACATTGAAAAAGCCATTCAAGCAGAGCTTTCGTTGGCAGGTATGATGCCGCGAGGTGGCCCTGTAAAACGCTGGGATTTTAATTTGGATGCATACAAGTCTTCACTGAAAATAAATATGCAACAAGAGCTGAATTATTTGCATGAAATGAAAGCCCAGCAACGGTTTGGGCAACAACTTGATGTGCAAGGTTTAAGCGTGCCAAAAGTGTTTCCGCAATGGTGTCGCTCCAATGTTTTGGTGCAGGCATGGGTAGAGGGTGAGCGTTTAGCGCAAGTGGCAACGTCATGGTCACAACTTGAGCGGTTGAGTATTGGAAAAACACTGATGCAGATCATGTTTCAAAGCTTATTCCAACATGGGTTGGTGCATGGAGACCCTCACCCTGGTAACTATTTGTATCAAAAAGCGAAGCAAGGGGCTCTTGTTCATTTGCTGGATTATGGTTGTATGGTTGAAGTGTCAAAAAAACAGCGTATGGCTTTGCTTCAACTGATTCTTACCAGTCGGGGTGAGATGAATATTGACCCATTGGAGGGCTTTGTAGCCGTAGGTTTTGATGCATTAAAATTGCAAGGTATTGAAAAAAAACTTCCTGCTTTGATGCAGATTATTTTTCGACCATTCATATTGCAGCATGCATTAAAGCTACAAGATTGGCATCCAGCAGAAGAGGTGGATAGTTTGTTAGGGCAGCAAAAGTGGTTGTTTAGAGCCGCAGGCCCTGCGGATTTATTTTTGTTGATGCGTGTGTTTCAAGGCTTGGTCTTACAGTTAAAAACATTACAAACTGTGTTACCTTGGTGGCCTATACTTGAGCAAAGTTTGCATCATGATTTCTTGCAGGAAGTTAAAAATACGCAAATTGTGAAGTCAGTGATTATACCGCAGTTTCAAGGCTCTGCTTCTAAATTACACGTATGTATTGAGCAGCCCAATAAGGCAGATGTTCATTTTGAGTTGCCTGCAGGCAGCGCACTGGATTTGGCATCGTTAATACCAAGCAGTGCCTATGGTGTAATAACTCAGCAAAATATTGATATTCAAGCCATTACAGAGCAACTACATCAAAAAGGTCTGCATTCATCTACACTGCTTGATATTTATGATGGCGATAAACGGTATCATATTTACTTGCGTTAATAGCTATCTTCAACCAAGTCCAAATCATCGGCTTCATCACCTGCTAATATCTCCTGTAACAACGCCATGATTAAAAAACGTGCATCTTTTTCTTCGCGTGCATCTATAGCAAACATTGGTGTATTCCCTAGGTCTAATAGGTTGGCAATATCATTTAAACTTTGTGCTTCGGGTAAGTCTTGCTTGCTTACGCCGACAACCAGCTTCATGTCTGGCATTTCTTTGTAGGTTTTTAACATAGTTTGTGCTTCTTTTAGTGCACGTTCTGATGCACCATCGACCAAGAAAATGGTGCCTAGCGCACCTTTTGCCATAATTTTCCACATAAAGGCAAATCTTGACTGACCAGGTGTTCCAAAAAGGTGCACATCAAGTTCATCATCAACATGTAAAATACCAAAATCCATGCCTACTGTGGTCATGGCTTTGAGCTTTGCCAATTCTCCTGTGGTCGGCACATCATTGCCGGAAAATTGTTCGTCAGAAACATATTTAATAAACGTGGTTTTCCCTGAGCCAAAAGGACCTGACACGATGATTTTTGCAATCTCAGCCATGTTATGCAGCTCCCTTTGCTTTAAAGCGTTTTAAGATTCTTGAAACAACATTAATATTTTTATCTTTTTCTTCTTTTTTCGGTGCAGGGCGTAAGTAACCCAATAAGAAAACCAGTAACATAGTACGCACATGTTTGGTTAAATCATCTTTATTTAAATTGCCCAAGAAAAATATTTTAGGGTCAAAGCTAGGTGCTCCCAAGCTAAGCTGATATAAAACTAAATATGCATCGGCATCAGCAAAGTCCATACGGTGAATAGGACAGTTTTTAAGAACCATAGGGGGAAGGTTACTGAATACATGGTGATATAAAATCAATCGTTGACTGTTGATGGGCAAATCACGCAATGCTTCTGATAATGCAATCCATGGTGCAACCCATCCAGAAGTCTTCTCCTTTGCAGTGGTTGCTTCCCAAGCGAATTTGGCAACAGGCTTAGATAAACAGTCACGCAGTATCGGAAGAATAGATTTTGTGTCGCCTAAAAATCTTCCTTGATGAAAAAATAAGGTTTCTTGATGTTCGGTGGAGAATTGTAGTTCGAGTTTGCCTGTGAGTTGCTTGAGAAAAATACGACGCAAAAAAGAAATGTGTTTTAAGCCACGCTCACTTTGTGAAATATAGTGCAATGCTAGCCCCCTAATTCTAATTGTTCATTTCACATATTGACAAGTTTCACAAATAAATCAAAGGTTATTTCCGCCAGTTTCTTGGTAAATACTTTATTTTTAATTTATAACAAAGGGCAATCATGTATTCAGAAGTCATTGATGTTATCCAGCATCCGCATGCTATCAATGAGGCGGTCATTACTCGGTTGCTCTTATTACCTGAGGTAACGTTATCCCATGGTGGTGTTTTTACGGGCAAGCCGACTACGCGGTTACATTGCAGCCAAGATTATATATTAAAAGCGCAGCGGGATCTTAATTTTTCATCGCAAAAGTTGGCTTTTGCATGGGCAACAAAAAAGCATGAAAAAGAACAGGCATGTAAGTTATATGTACCTGAAAAGACTTGGTTTACCCAGCAAACAGAAATAGGATGGACTGTCGCAAGTATTTCGCCCCGTTTGCAAACCATTCATTCACTTATTGAACAGGAAACTTCGCTTGAAGCTAAGCTGAGATATTTGGCGGGGATTACTTCGTTGTATCTAGCGTATGGTGCGACACACCATGAACGTTTGGATGAAGGTTTGTCTAACTTTGGTATCGATAAACATGGTCATATGTATTATATTGATGATGATTTTTACGCTTGGGATCATCTTCTTTCCTTTGCCAATATGATTGCTTTATGGATACGTTTGTTTTCATCATCTTGGCTTGATAGTAGAGCCTCTTATATGCTTGGAAGTATGATAAAGAAACAATTAAACTTACATTTTTCTGAACATGCAGGTGTGGATTATCCAGATGTACTTATTGAGCATCTCAAGCAACAGTTTTTTAATGCGCAAAGTAAAATATGTATGTTAAGTATGTGCTCTGCGTTAACACCGCAACCAGAAGACACGACAACAGTGATACAGCCTTTGAAGAAACAGATGTTAGTCTCAGATGAGCAAAACATTACACCTTGGTTTTGTGAGAAAGAGCCCATTGCTGTGATTAGTGATATACATGCGAATTTACCTGCGTTGGAGGTAGTGCTTGATGATATTAAGTCTCAAGGCATTAAACGTATTGTTTGTTTGGGTGACATCGTTGGTTATGGACCGCACCCTTCTGAATGTATCCAACGTTTACAGGAAGAGAATATATTTACGATTCGTGGCAATCATGACTATATGGTTGGTAGTGGTAAGGATTTCAGTCACGGCAGTCAGTCTAGCCTGTATGTTGCAAAATGGACGATTCAGGTGATTAGTGGTAGAGAAAAAAAGTGGTTGAAAACATTGCCTTTGCAGCTTCGCAACAAAGAAGTGATGCTGGTGCATGGTGCACCACGAGACCCGACATTTTTTAATGCCTACGTTTACGAACGAACTGCAGAGCCCAACCTTCAATGGATGAATGAACAAATGTTACCGATTTGTTTTCATGGACATTCTCATTTGCAAGGTATGTATGTTTTGCAAGCAGGAAATGTTTTTCTGCAAAAAGAGTTGGAAACTTATAAGCTGCACCAACATACGGCTAGTTTGATTTGCCCTGGAGCGGTGGGGCAACCTAGAAATGGTATCCCCGGTGCAGAATATGCAATCTATTACCCTGAACAAAAAGAAGTCATGTTTAAGCGGTTGGAATACGATATTGCACAAGTTATTGCAGATATGAAAAAGTTTGAGTTTCCTGAACAATTAAGCACAAGGTTGGAGCAAGGTTTTTAAGCTGTTTTTTTTACTTTGTTGTGATGACTTTATAGTGAATATACGTATGCTGCATCGTTTCTAATAACTTTAAAGAGGTGAAGTCATGGAAAGTATTCAAGTTTTGATTTTGATGGGCAGTAAAAATGATATGCCAGTGATGAAAAAAACTGAAGCTGTGTTTGATGAATTTGGTGTTGCCTATAAAACATTGGTGCGCTCGGCTCACCGCACCCCAGAAGCCACTGTTGAAGCCATCAAAGAAGCTGAAGAAGCTGGCTGCCAAGTATTTATTTGTGCTGCAGGTATGGCGGCACATTTGGCAGGTGTGGTTTGCTCAAAAACTGTTAAACCTGTGATTGGTGTGCCGATTGCATCGGGTGCATTAAATGGTGAAGACGCATTGCTTTCTACTGTGATGATGCCACCAGGTATGCCTGTGGCGACTGTGGGCATCAATGGTTCAAAAAATGCAGGGTTGCTGGCTGTGCAAATGTTAGCACAAAATGATGAAGACTTGTCTCATAAACTTCGCTTTGATAGGGCTAAACAAGCTGAAGCTATTTTAGCAGACGACTAATTCGTATGATGCCATATCAAGCCCGCCTTGCGGCGAAATGTTTAAGGCAAGGTGGGTTGATTGCACATCAAACATCAACAGTGGCAGGTATTGCTGCGGATGTGCATAGTACAAAAGGGTTGCGACAGGTGCAAAAATTTAAGCAACGTGTTGCACCTTTTTTGTTGCTGGCAGATTCAAAGCGTACAGCACTTCAACAAGCCGTGTATATTTCACCACGCTTAAGAAAACTAGCTAAAACATCATGGCCTGGAGCCGTTACTTTGGTGTTTCGTGCCAAAAAACAATTAAACCCCGTATGCTATCAAAAGGGGTATATTGCGATTCGGGTTGATAGTGATGTGCAAACGCGCCAACTTGCTAAACAGTGTGGTGGTTTGATGTTGTCGAGTAGTTTTAATCGTAGAGGGCAAGCTGTGATGCCGCTGCATAGACAATCACGCATACGTTTTCACCGATATATTCGTATGCTGTTGCCTAGCCAGCAATCGCCCAGTGGCAAAGCATCAACCATTTACAAAGTGACCTCCAAAACCGTCATCCAACTGCGGTAACTTTAAGTTTTGTTCTTCTTGCGTATGTTTGCACCATGAACAATATTCAAACCGTAGTATTAGACCGTGATGGTGTGATTAACTTTGATTCACCTGATTACATTTTAAGCCCAGAGCAATGGCAACCTATTCCAGATAGCCTTGAGGCGATTGCCAAGCTCAAACAAGCTGGTTTTCAGGTGACGGTGTGCAGCAATCAGTCAGCATTGGGTCGTGGCATGATAGATCAAACCACGTTTGATGCTATTCAAGCGAAAATGATTGCAGCAACTGAAGAAGCAGGTGGCAATTTTGATTATATTGCTGTTTGTCCGCATGGGCCTGATGATGGTTGTGGGTGTCGCAAGCCGTTGCCAGGTATGTTGCTAGACACTTTTCAGGTGCTTAACATTCAAGATAAAAGTACAGTGGTTATGGTGGGTGATTCTTACCGTGATGTGCAAGCAGCGCATGCTGCTGGTATTCAAGCTGTTTTGGTGAGTAGTGGTTATGGCGATGCGGCGGTTATTTTTGAAAAATCAAAACAATTGATGCCTGGTATTCAGATGTTTACCAACTTAGCAGAAGCCACACAATCTATTTTAGAAGGTCAATCATGAAATACTTACAAGCTTGGTTGTTTTATGGATTATATACAGTTTTAACCATTACCATTGCTATTTTGGTGATTATTGCCCGTATATTTGGTCGAGATATTGCTTGGCAAGTGGGTAAGTTGTGGGGGTTAACGGGTAATGCGCTGTTGTTTGTCATTTGTGGTATTCGCGTGAAAATTGAAGGACAAGAAAATATTCCTGATGTGCCATGTGTATATGCTGTTAAACATCAATCCACATGGGAAACCACAACACTTCCTTTAGCCTTGCCGCCATTTGCATGGATTTTGAAAAAAGAGCTGATGCTTATCCCATTTTTTGGTTGGGCTTTGTATGCCTTAGGTGCAATAGCGATTAATCGTTCGAACCCAAGAGCTGCACTAAAACAAGTGAATGAAAAAGGTGTGGCGCAAATTAAAACAGGGCGTTCTGTGGTAATTTTTCCAGAAGGTACACGTTCAGCAGTAGGCGAAAAAGGGAAATATCAGCCAGGTGTTATCCTATTGGCAAAAAAAGCAGCCGTTCCTATTGTTCCTGTGGCTCATAATGCTGGTTTATGTTGGCCTAAAGGCACTATTCTCAAATATTCAGGCACCATTACCCTGCGTATTTTACCGCCTATTTCGGCAGAAGATGTTGTTGAGCGCAAACGCAATGATTTATTAGAAGAAATTGAACAAAGCATTGAAGAAACGTGTACAGCGTTAGGAGCAGGTGTAAGTAAAGGTTAATCTTATCGACTGATAGTGTATTGGGTAAGTGAGGTGTAAACATGCGACGGAATATCCTATGGGTTATGGTGCTTTTATTTGCACCATTGACTGCACATAGCATTGAGTATCAATGGTCAAACGCAGAAGGTAAACAGGTGCATTTATCAAGCTTGAAAGGTCAACCTGTTATTTTACATTTTTGGGCGAGTTGGTGTCCACCATGTCGCTCCGAGATGCCCGCAATGAACAATTGGGTGAAGCAGCATCCTGATGTCAAAGTTGTGTTGGTTTCCTTGGATGCTGACCGAGCAGATGCAGCAGCATTTTATGCGCAAAAAAATATTCAACAGCCACTAAATATGGGTAATCAACGGGATACCATGGCGTTAGGTGTGCGCGGTTTACCAACAACCTTAGTCATTGATGCCGATGGAAATATTAAGCAACGGCATATGGGTGATTTGAATTGGGCTGATGAACAAGTAAGCTTGAAGGTTCTTGGTTGGTTACGGTAAACATCTGGCTTTTGAGCCTGACGTTGTTGTTGGCATCCAATGCATATGCAACAGACATGACGCTTAGCGAAAAAGAAGCTAAGCAGCTGGATTCGGGTCAACTCATCATCCATGCAGCATCCGAAAAAGACAGCTATGTGAAGGAAATTCATGCTTTTTTGCTTATTCAAGCACCCGCAGAGAAGATTTTTGCATTGATTACCGATTATGCTCATTTGCCCGCCTTTATGCCCAACCTTGCGCGTACAGAAGTGTTGCACCAAGATAATGCTGGGGCAGTGGTGAATTACTATTTGGATTTACCTTTTGGGGTGCGCAAGCAGTATCGTCTACAATTGGATTATGATAAACAACCCAAAAGTTGGCATATGACTTGGCATCAATTAGACTGGCAAGGTTTAGACCCTGAATATTCGATTGCTGACACCATGGGTTATTGGCATTTACAAGTTATGGATAAGCAAACAACAAAGTTGCATTATTATACAAAAACCGACCCAGGGCACGTGCCTTTCGGTTTGGGTTGGCTTGTTGATTATTTAACAAAAGAAACTGTGGTGGAACTATTAGAAAATACCAAAGCTAAGGCGGAAGAAAAATAAAAGATGGCAAAAATTGGGCAAAAAAGTGCGTTTTATGTGGGGCTAATGTCAGGTACATCACTGGATGGTATTGATGCTGCAGTTGTGAAAATAGCAGACCAAGATGTTGAGCTTATCGCTTTTACGACGTGTAGGCTTGAAGATAAACTTAAAGAACCCATTTTGCGCTTAAATCAGCTAGGCTTTGATGAAATTGATGCCATGGGTATGTTGGATAGAGAGCTTGGTTTTGCTTTTGCAGATGCTGCATTACAAGTGATTGAAAAAGCAGGTTTAGACATTTCACAAATCACTGCTATTGGCTCACATGGACAAACCATACGCCATAGACCGCAAGGCATAGATAATAGTTTACCCTTCACCTTACAAATCGGCGATGTAGCCACCATTGCAGAGAAAACAGGGGTTACCGTGGTTTCTGATTTTAGAAAACGTGACATTGCAGCCTGTGGGCAAGGTGCGCCATTGGTTCCGTTTGTGCATCAAAAATTATTTGCTGATCAGGATAAACATGTTGCAGTGGTCAATATTGGTGGCATTGCCAATATCACTTATTTGGATGCGGATGGTACGGTTTTAGGCTTTGATACGGGGCCTGGAAATATGGTGATGGATGCCTTGATGCAGACCATGACGGATGCAAGATTTTGTTATGATGAAGGCGGAGAGCTTGCTGCTTCTGGACAAGTTCATCAACCACTTTTGGATGATTTACTTAAACATTCATTTTTTAAAATCACACCGCCACGCTCAACAGGTCGAGAGGATTTTGGAGAAGTTGTGGTGCATCAAATCATGGCAGTGGATATTTCTGATGCGGATAAAATGGCAACAGCTTGTGAGCTGACGGTGCAAAGTATTGCCGATAGTTTGCAATTTTTGCCGAACAAACCCGATGTGTGGTATTTATGTGGTGGGGGTGCGCTCAATACTCATCTTAAGCAACGTTTAAGCGATGTGTTGGCTGATGCACCCGTGCAAACCACTGCGGATGTTGGGCTGCCCGTAGAAGCGGTGGAAGCCGTTGCTTTTGCTGTGCTTGCAGAGCGCACACTTGCAGGTGAAATCAATACTTTATCGGCAGTGACAGGTGCATTGCATGATGTGAGTGGTGGGCAGGTTATTTTAGGTAAGAATGCAAAAGTAGTCATAAATACTTAAAAAAGCATGATTTTATAAGGCGTTGACAGGGGTACGTAGAGTTTTAGCTTGCCGCTCTTTGATATTATTAGGTTTAGGATGATTTCTCATGCAAATGACTGGCGCTGAAATTTTTGTAGAATGTTTGAAACGCGAGGGCGTGGAAGTCATTTTTGGCTACCCAGGTGGTGCGGTGCTGCCTATTTATGATGCGATTTTTCAGCAAAGCCACTTCAAACATATTCTTGTGCGCCATGAGCAAGCAGCCCTTCATGCTGCCAATGGTTATGCGCGGGTATCGGGCAAGTGTGGTGTGTCTTTGGTGACATCAGGCCCAGGTGCAACCAATGCCATTACAGGTCTTGCTGATTCCAATGCTGATTCGATTCCCAATGTGTGTTTTACAGGGCAAGTTCCATTACCCATGATTGGTACGGATGCATTCCAAGAAGCCGATATTGTGGGTATTACTCGCTCTGCTACCAAACATAATTTTTTGGTGAAAAATGTTGAAGATTTAGCGTTAATTATTCGCCAAGCTTTTCATATTGCAACCACTGGTCGCCCTGGCTCTGTTGTGGTTGATATTCCTAAAGACTTGGGTTTTGCCAAGTGTGATTTTGTATGGCCTGAAGAAGTGAATATGCGCTCATATCAGCCCAAAACATCAGGTCATGCAGGGCAAATCAAGAAGGCAGTTCGCGCCATGCTCAAAGCCAAACGCCCTATGCTTTATTCAGGTGGTGGCATCATGAATGCGCGTGGTTCTGCGGCTTTGCTTAAGACTTTAGCACATCAATTGAATGCACCCGTAACTAACACCTTGATGGGTTTGGGCGGCATTCCGTTTGATGATAAACATTTCGTGGGCATGTTGGGTATGCACGGTACTTATGAAGCGAATATGGCAGTATCGCATTGCGATTTGCTGGTATCTATTGGTGCGCGTTTTGATGATAGGGTGACAGGTCGCCTGAATGCTTTTGCACCTGATGCTAAGGTGATTCATATTGATGTTGACCCAACATCCATTTCTAAAAATGTAGATGCTGATTTACCCATTGTGGGTGATGTTGGCATTGTTTTGCAGCAAATCCTTGATGAGTTAAGCCATCAAGGTGGTGTGCCTGATTTGGAAGCCTTAAAATTGTGGTGGCAGCAAATTGATGAATGGCGAGCTAAAGATTCATTGGGTTTTGAACAAAGTGAAGAAGGACCAATCAAACCGCAAACAGTGATTCGTAAAGTACATGAGATCACCAAGGGCAATGCCATTGTCACCACGGATGTGGGGCAACATCAAATGTGGGCAGCGCAACACTATGGCTTTAAAGAGCCGCATAAGTTTCTCACATCTGGTGGTTTGGGAACCATGGGTTATGGCTTACCTGCGGCGGTGGGTGCTGCTATGGCTGCACCTAATGAACCTATTGTGGTGTTTACAGGTGATGCATCCATTCAAATGTGTATCCAAGAGCTAGCAACAGCTTATCAATATCGCCAAAAAATCGTGGTTGTGCTATTGAACAATGCCTATATGGGCATGGTGAGACAGTGGCAAGAAATGTTCCATGAATCGCGCTTCTCACACTCTTATTTTGATTCCTTGCCAGACTTTGCCAAGTTGGCAGAAGCTTATGGTGGCGTAGGCATCACGGCGGATACCTTGGATGAATTGGATAAAGCACTAGAAGTGGCTTTTGGTAGCCAAGAAAGCTTTGTGTTTATTGATGTTGCTGTGGCAAAAGAAGAAAATGTATTTCCAATGGTGCCAGCAGGTGCTGCATTGAATGAGATGGTGTTGGCATGATAAAGGAAAATCGCCTTTTTCCCCGATTTCAGCGTTGTGACAGCTTCTGTGATGCTCATGTATTCTTGAAATACACTCCGCTTCTCGAAGCTGACTCGCCTTGCACTCGAACAAAAATCCTGATTTTCGTGGGTAAATGAAATGAGACATACAATTACGATTTTAGTTGAAAATGAGTTTGGTGTGCTTACACGCATTGCAGGTTTGTTTTCTGCACGCGGTTACAACATCGAAACCTTAAATGTTGCGCCCACTTTGGACGAAACAGTCAGTCGTTTAACCTTGGTCACGCATGGTGATGATAAAATCATTGAGCAAATCAAGAAGCAGCTTAATAAGCTGATTCCCGTCATCAAAGTGGAAGATATTTCGCACATGGTTCATTTGGAACGTGGCATGTTAATGCTTAAGGTGATTGATGCAGGCGATTTGCTAAAAGCTGCGAAAGCTGCAGGTGCTAAAATTATAGACCATGAATCAGGCAACTATTTTATTGCTGAATTCACAGGTGCACCTGAGGAAGTGGATGCTTTCTTAGCCAGTGTTGATGCAGAATATATTATTGAAGCTTCGCGTACTGGGCCTGTGGGCATGCGCCGTGGCAGCAAAGGGTTTGTGGTTTAATCATGGCACAGATTATTGATGGTAAAGCTTTAGCTGCAAAACTCAAAGTTGATATGCAGATGGATGTGACCACTTTGGCACAAAAACATGGTCGGGCACCGGGTTTGGCTGTGATTCTTGTTGGGGATGACCCTGCATCGCATGTGTATGTTAAAAACAAAAAAATTGCTTGTGAGCAAGTGGGTATTGCCTCTTTTTCACATCAATTACCTGCTTCGACTACGCAAGAGCATCTTTTGGGTTTGATAGCCGAATTAAACAACGACCCTAAAGTGGATGGTATTTTGGTGCAGTTGCCGCTTCCTGAGCATATTCAAGCGGACAAAGTGTTGAATACCATCCAAGCCGATAAAGATGTGGATGGATTTCACCCTTTTAATGTGGGTTGTTTGGCAGTGCGTCAGCCTGCGCTTCGTTCCTGCACACCCTATGGCTGCATCAAACTGATTGAAACCACAGGCATTGATTTGCATGGCAAAGAAGCTGTGGTGGTTGGGGCATCCAATATTGTGGGTCGCCCTATGGCTTTAGAACTATTGCTTGCAGGTGCTACAGTCACAGTATGCCATCGCTTTACAGAAGATTTGCAGCCACACATTGAAAGAGCAGATATTGTGGTGGCAGCAGCAGGCAAACAAGGCTTAATCAAAGGCGAATGGATTAAAGAGGGCGCAGTCGTGATTGATGTGGGCATCCACCGCTTGAAAGATGGCTCGCTCACAGGTGATGTGGATTTTGAAGCAGCATCTAAACATGCAGGCTGGATTACCCCCGTACCAGGTGGCGTTGGTCCTATGACCATCACCATGCTTTTGGCGAACACGATTACAGCCTTTAAAAACCATGTAGGGCTTGGGTAAAGCTTTATGCCAGTTTTTCAGGTCAACACCAATGTTTGCCTTGAAGATAAGGCTGATTTCTTAAGCCAAGCCTCAAGCTTGGTTGCATCTGCGCTGGGTAAACCTGAAAGTTATGTGATGGTGCAGCTTAACGATAATCAAAGCATGAGCTTTGCAGGCACGACTGAACCGCTTGCTTTTTGTACCCTCAAAAGCCTTGGTTTAACCACCGCACAAACAGCAGATATTTCTCAACAAATATGCAGTTTTCTCAATGCCCAATGCGGCATTGATGCCGCCCGTATTTATATTGAGTTTACAGCACCTGAACGCGCAATGTTTGGTTGGGATGGCGGTACTTTTTAAGCCAATGTCCGAACAACAATCTGCAGGTGATTTTTTGCCATGGTTGCAAGATACTTTAACGAGTTTACAAGGTAAACGTGATGCGGATGTACCGTGTGGTGATTGCGTTGCATGTTGCACATCTTCTTATTTTATTCATATCAAACCAACTGATACGCAAACTTTGGAACGCGTGCCTA
>JALWRX010000077.1 GCA_027080505.1 Ghiorsea sp. | reverse complement strand
TTCCTTTTATCACAGCTTCTGGTTTTTTAGATTCACATAAGAACCCATCTTATTATGCTGGTGGTGGTATGATGCGCCGCTTTCACAAGGATGATAGTTCGTTATATGCAGATGTTGGTTTGGTTGCTTTTTTGATGACTAGAGAAAACTTTAGGGATAATAAACCCTTTCCTGGTATTTTACCTGTTATGACGTTAGGCACTGAAAATATAGCCGTAAATATTACTTATATCCCAAAAGTAGACCCTAAAATGGTAGCTTTATTTTTCTTTCAATTAAAGGTGGATGTTCTTACTTTCTAAAGTTTTATTGTGATGTTAGGGCGTATCATTTAGACTGTAGCTAATGGATATGTTGTACTGGATGCTTCCCTACCTCGGGCTGGGATTGGTTGTTGGATTTCTTGCGGGATTATTGGGTATTGGTGGTGGCGGTATTATGGTACCCGTGCTGATTATGATTTTTTCTTACCAAGGTTTTGATAGCTCACAAGTTGTACATTTGGCTTTAGGTACTTCAATGGCGGCTATTGTGTTTACAGCGATTTCTTCTGCTTATCATCATCATCGACATGGTGTTGTGCGTTGGGATGTTTGGAAAAGTATGACTACGGGTTTGTTGTTAGGTACGTTTAGCTTATCTTTTGCTGCTTCTTATATGCCGCGAACGTTTCTGGCAGTATTTTTTAGTGTGTTTATGACTTATGTGGCTGCACAGATGTTTCTTAATATCAAACCCAAACCGAGCCGAACATTGCCAAGCAGCCTTGGACTTACTTTAACAGGATTTGGCATTGGGAGCATTTCAGCCTTGGTTGCGATTGGTGGGGGTACGATGAGTGTACCTTTCTTAACATGGTGCAATGTGAAGATGCAACATGCCATTGCTACGTCTGCAGCACTTGGTGTGCCCATAGCTTTGGCGGGCGGCATTGGTTATGCAATAAGTGGCAGTGGTGAGCAAGGTTTGCCTGAATATGCATTGGGTTATGTGTATATGCCAGCCGTGTTATTGATTGCGAGTATTAGTGTTCTCACTGTACCTTTGGGTGTGAAGCTTTCTCACAGTTTGCCTGTTGCTGTTTTGAAAAAAGTGTTTGCAGTGGTTTTATTAGTGCTTGCTTTCAAGATGTTGGATATTGTTTTCTAAACATTAAATATTACTCATGTTTCTTTGGTTGTTCTTTATGGTATGTATAGCATAATACAGCATCCTTAAAAAGTAGGACTTAAATAAAAGTCTGCTTTTGTACTGTTGGGTTATCACTGAAACTTAACGTCTTTTGGAAAATAAAACGGAACATATTGTAAACCGCTAGTCAGTGACTTGTAGCCCGTTTACAATCACAATATAACATGACATTTCAAGAACTTGGGCTCTCCAAAGAGCTTCTTCAAGCGGTATCCAATTCAGGGTACACCACACCAACACCTGTGCAGGCGAATGCTATTCCTGCTGTTTTAAATGGTGATGATGTACTGGCTGGCGCACAAACAGGTACAGGTAAAACAGCAGGTTTTACCTTACCTATGCTGCACTTATTACAACCCAAAGCTGGCAAAACAAAACATATTCGTGCTTTGGTCTTAACACCTACACGTGAATTGGCAGCTCAAATTGGTGAAAGCGTTGAAACCTATGGTAAACATTTGCCGATTCGTTCGACTGTGGTGTTTGGTGGCGTGGGCATTAACCCGCAAATTGCTAAATTGAGACGTGGCGTGGATATTCTTGTGGCAACACCAGGTCGTTTATTGGATTTGGTGAACCAAGGTAAAGCAGACTTATCTAAGATTGAATTTTTTGTATTGGATGAGGCAGATAGAATGTTGGATATGGGTTTTATCCATGATATTCGTAAAGTTCTTAAATTATTGCCAAAGAAACGTCAAAACCTGCTTTTCTCGGCGACTTTTTCCAATGAAATCAAGAAACTAGCAAGTGGTTTTTTACATAACCCAACGTATATTGAAGTGGCACGTAATGAAACGTCGCACCAAGTCACGCAAGTGGTTTATCCTGTGAATAAATCACAAAAACGCGCTGTTTTATCCAAGTTGATTTCTGAGGGTAATTGGCAGCAGGTTCTCGTGTTTACCAAAACCAAACATGGCGCAAATCGCTTAACCAAACAATTGGAAACTGATGGTATCAATGCAGCAGCTATTCATGGCAATAAAAGCCAAACAGCGCGTACCAAGGCACTTGCAGGTTTTAAAGATGGTACGATTCGTGTACTGGTAGCTACGGACATTGCAGCACGTGGTTTGGATATTGATCAATTGCCTCATGTGGTGAATTATGAATTACCCAATGTGGCAGAAGATTATGTGCATCGCATTGGACGCACAGGCAGGGCAGGCAATACAGGCGAAGCCATGTCGTTGGTGAGCATTGACGAAGAGAAATTGCTGCGTAGTATTGAACGCTTGATTAAAAAAGAGATTCCAAAAGTGACCATTGAAGGTTTTGAAGCGACTGAAAAATTGTCTGATTTACCTAAAGAAAAACAGCAACGCGGCGGACGGAATGCTGGTCAAAACCGCAGACCTCAAAATAGTAACCGCAGGTCACAGAGTAATCATCGTAGAACACAAGGGCAGCGTCGCAAGCAGCCTGCCAGCGCATCATAACAGTACTTATGCAGGTGTTTTAGCGTGACAGAGTTTACGTTATACTTGGATATAAATGACGAATATGTGCTAGAGAGCGATTAAAATGCCTCCAATCCCATTGTTTGCCAGGATCCCATTTTCGGGTGGGGGCAATATCTTGGTGTCCAACAATGCGTGTTTTGTCGATAGGGTGCGTCTGCATCAATGTGCGGCAGAGACGCGCGGTTTCGGTGTATTGTTTTCGGGTAAAGGGTTGACGTTCATCACCAATCATTTCAATGCCTATGCTGAAGTCATTGCAGTTATTCTTGCCTTGCCATTCTGATTCACCTGCGTGCCAAGCACGTTTTTTGATGGGTACAAACTGGGTGATGTTGCCTTGTCTATCGACAACAAAATGCGAGGAGACACGCACATCTACCAAGTCTTGAAAGCTGGGGTACGCATCTTGGTCGAGCTTACCTAAAAAAAAGTCGGAAATATGTTGCGCTTCAAATTCACCATCGGGCAAAGAGATGGCATGCAATACAATCAAATCAATTGGCATATGTTCAGGTCTGTCATTGAAATGTGGTGAGGCTACAAACCTAATAGGCTGCATAAGCTTTATAAATTACCAACAAACATAGCGTTAAATTCATTTTCGGTCATCATGACAGGGTCAACAGCCCCCATATCTTGTATACTTTTCCATAAAATTTCCGCTTCTTTTTCAGGCAAGGGGGGAAAAATAAAACGGTAAGTCGGAATCACTTTGCGATGCTGTGCATAATTGTATGCCTTGCCTATTTTATTGAGTGCTTTTTCACGCTTTTCCGCATAAGCCGCAAGATAAAAACGCCCCAATCCAAGGTAAAACTTACCATCATCACGTTTAAGAATATCCACAGAACCAATCGTCCATTCTTTTTTAGCTTTAGCAGCTTCGGCAAAAGTATTAAAGGTGCGTGGGTCGTCAAATACATGCAGTTTAACTTCCTCTTTACGCTCCAAGACCAAGGCTTTCATACCTTTTTCTTTCAAACGTTTTTCAAAATCATCTACACCTTGTTTCCATACCATCCTACGTGTAAATACACGCCATTTTTCGGCTTCTTTTACACCCAAATCAGGGCGTTCGGGTAACCAAGCTTTTACATCAGCTTGTTGGCTGATGGTGGCAGGTGGAAACCACACACTCCAAGTCAGCCAAGCCAAGGCTGCAACAATGATGAAACCAAGAATATTTTTCATACGAAGTGTTTTTTGGCGAGCATAAGAATGCCTTTGAGGGTGAGGTGGGGTTCTAATGCTTTTACTTTGGGCATGTCATGTTGCAAGCGAGCGGCTAAACCGCCTGTAGCAATAATTGCAGCTTCTTCATAGCCTTTTTCAGCGAGTAAACGGTTGATAATACCATTTAACCCATCCACGGCTGACCAATATACACCTGCTTGCATACTGCTGATGGTATCACGCCCGATTAGTGTATCAATAGGTGTGATAGCAACTTCAGGTAACTTGGCAGCGCGTTGCGATAAGGCTTCAAGGGAAACTTCAATGCCTGGAATAATCAAGCCGCCTACATAATGCCCAGCGGCTGAAATGACATCGAATGTGGTGGCAGTACCACAGTCTAAAACAATAGCTGGAGAACCATAGATTTCACGAGCAGCGATTGCATTCACAATGCGATCTGCGCCAACCTCTTTGGGGTTTTTATAGTCAATCGCCATGCCTGTTTTCACATCAGGCTCACCAACAAACACCGCTTTCTGGACGCAAGTTTGTAAACATGCTTCACGCAACACTTCATCCAAATGCGGTACAACCGATGCCACCATAATGCCGTTTAATGCCTTAGGGTCATGCCCAAATTGGGAAAACATGCCAAACAATTGCCAGCTTAACTCATCGGATGTGAGTTGCTGATTGCTGGATAAACGCCAGTGTGCTTTCAAATCTTCACCATGATACAAACCAAATACCATTTGCGTATTGCCCACATCAATACAAAGGAAGCGTTGTTGATTCTCGTTATTTTGATTCATGTTGTTGATTCCATAATTGATACATCGCCAGCAATGATACGCTGTTCTTCACCATTGACCAACAAGCGAAGTGC
>JALWRX010000076.1 GCA_027080505.1 Ghiorsea sp. | reverse complement strand
ACTCATTTTATGTGGCGTTTGGGGAGTTTACACGCCAGCGTAAAGCTGAAAACATGGGTTTTCTGCAATATGTGAAAGAAACACGAGACCCAACAACTTTGGCAATATTAATTGAAGATACGGTTGCCGTGATGGGTTTAACTTTTGCTCTTGTTGGCATGGGGTTAGCAGCTTATACAGGTTCAGCTATTTTTGATGTGGTGGCAGCGATAGGCATTGCATTGTTGATGGGCTTGTTGGCCATATTTTTGGCGGCAACCAATAAAAAGTATTTACTCAATGTATCGGATGAGGAAATTAACCAAGTCGCTTTAAAGGCTTGGACTGCTGATGAACGTGTACAACATGTGCGCCATGTTCACAGTATTGTGCTGTCACCTGAAGAAAGTATATTGATGGCAGAATTAGAGCTTAGAGAAGAAGCATTGTTTGCTGATATGACAGAGGTGGAAGTGCAGCAAGCGATTCGTTTTATGCATAGGTTGGATAATGTGCGAGCATCTTTAGAAGAGGCTGTAAGTAAAGAGTCTGAAGAAGCTAAACATATTTATATTGAGTTTACAGGGCTTCCTGAAAAAGAATGAATCATACACGGTTTCTTATCGCTTCGTTGATTAAGCAGGGTCTCATTCCTGAAGATAAGATTCCTGATGCTTTAAGGGTTAGTAAACTGACACCAGATAAGACAGCGTGGTTTTCATTTCTAGACCGTTTTTTGTTGGTTGTTGGTGCTGTGTTATTGGTTAGCGCACTAACATTTTTTATTGCATACAATTGGACTGAAATGAGCAGGCTGGCAAAGTTTGCTTTAGTGGAAGTATGTATTGTTTTAGCTGTATTTGCATATTGGAAAGTGGGTACACAGCAATTGTCCGCTAAAATAGCTTTGTTAACTGCATCCTTACTTCTTGGGGTATTGCTTGCTTTATACGGGCAAACTTACCAAACAGGGGCAGACCCTTGGCAGTTGTTTTTTAATTGGGCATTGTTGATTTTGCCTTGGGTATTTATCGCACAGTTCCATGTATTATGGATGGTGTTTTTGTTCCTTTTGAATCTAAGCCTTGTTTTGTATATCAATACCTTTGGTATTTTTTTCGTATGGTTTTTTACACCTGAGTTGTTGTTTTGGTCACTGTTTGCGCTGAATGCTGTGGCATTGGTTGTATGGGAATATATGAGCCAAACGAAGGAATGGTTGCAATCAGTTTGGGCAACGCGGTTGCTGGCTGTTGTGAGTGGGGCAAGCATAACTATTTTAGTGGTGAACAGCATTATTGGAGCTAGCGTTTATGCTATTGTTCCATGGTTGATATGGCTTGGCTATTTGGGTGTATTGTATGCCTATTATAGGCTGAAAAAACCTGATTTGTTTATGCTGGCTGGAGGGTGTTTGTCTGTAGGCACGGTTATGTTGTTCTTTATAGGTCAGTATATTATAGATTCAGCAATAGTTTCACTTGCCTTTTTAACGTTTATTCTTGTTTTTGGGGGAGCTTCTTCAAAGTGGCTTAAACATGTACAAAAAGAGATGCAATCATGAGTGCCACGCATTCGCAATTATGGCAAAAGTTAAAAGATGCTAACCTTGTTCATGGTGAAATGCCTAGATTTGAGCAGGATGGAAGCCCTTGGTATATAAAATTCCTTTTGGGTATGGCAGGTTGGTGGGCAGCAGCATTTGGGCTTAGTTTTGTCATGCTTGTGTTCACTATCTTTATGAAGAATCCCATCGCAGTATTTATCCTTGGCAACTTGTTGATTGGTGGGGCCTTTTTCATCTTGCGTCAGTCTGAGCAAACCTTTCTTGAGCAACTTGGCTTTGCTATCAGCCTTACAGGGCAATTTTTGGTGATGCTTGTTATTTTTCATGCGCTTGGTTCAGATACACCGAAGTTTAATGTTGCTTTGAACTGGGCATTGGCAGGTTTATTTCAAGCTGTGCTTGCATTGATGATACCCAATTTTGTGCATCGGGTATTTTGCACATGGAATGCCGCAATACTTTTCTCGGTGGCTTTGCTGCTTTTTGAACTGCCTTATATTTTTAGCAGTGTTGTGATGTTGTTGATGGTGTGGTGTTGGTTACATGAATACACCTATGCAAAACATATCGAAAAAATAAGGGCTATAGCTTATGGTTTAACGTTTGCTTTGGTGAGCATTGAGGGCTTTGTGCCTTTTATTTCAGGGGGAGCAAGCAGTGGCTGGAAAACGCCAGTGAATATTGAATATATCACGCAACCGTGGATGGGAGAGCTTTTGTTGGGCTGTGTTGCGCTTTATATGGTTTGGTTATTATTTCGACAATATAAACAACCCATTCGACAGCCAGTGGTCATGCTTTCATTGTTTGCAACATTATTGGTGGTAGCAGCTTCATTTGAAGCAACAGGGCTTACAGTGGGTATGGTCATTGTGTTGCTTGGTTTTATGGGAAGTAACCGTGTCTTGATGGGTATAGGCATTGTGAGTTTACTATTTTATGTGTCTGCATATTACTACTTATTAGAAACAACGCTTTTGGATAAATCACTAACTTTGTTGGCAGTAGGTGTACTTTTGCTTGGTTTGCGTTGGTTGATGTTGCATTTTATCTCTCAGGGAGAGGTCAATGCGCGTTAAATTGGCAATATTCGGCTTATTATTAAGCTTAGGTTTAGTGAATTGGTCTATTCTGCTTAAAGAGCAACACTTGGCAGAGGGTGATATTGTTTATCTACAACTTGCTCCCATTGACCCACGTTCATTGATGCAAGGTGATTATATGGCACTCCGTTTTCAACTGGCAAACCAAGTGTATGAGGCTTTGCCCAAAAACAAACAATCAAAACGCTGGCGACAAGAGGTGGCTTCGGATGATGGTTTTGTTGTTGTGCACCTTGATGAACGAAAAATTGCAACATTTAAAAGTATTGATAATCAACAAGGTTTGGCAAAAGATGATATGTTATTGCGTTTTCGAGTGCGCAATGGCGTGGTAAAATTTGCGACCAATGCCTATTTTTTCCAAGAAGGTCATGGTCAATATTATCAAGCTGCTAAATTTGGACAGTTTCGTGTGGATCAAAAAGGTGAATTGCTTTTGGTGGCATTGTTTGACCAAGACCTGAAGCCGTTGTATGCACCTAAAGATTAGATAGTTTCATGCTTATTTTCGATTGTTAAGACGTTCGATTCTTATCCATTTGCGTACATTGGCATTGTGTTCTTCTAATGTGGAAGCAAAAGCATGACCACCTGTACCATCTGCGACAAAATAAAGATAATCGACATGGGCAGGGTATGCGGCTGCACGTAAACTTTCAGCACCAGGGTTACAGATTGGTGTAGGTGGTAAACCATTGCGCGTATAGGTGTTCCAAGGGGTATCAGTCTTTAAATCCTTGCGTCTGATATTACCATCAAATGTACCTTGGGTGCGATACATGCCATAAATCACTGTGGGGTCCATTTGTAAACGCATATTCTTTTTTAAACGGTTATGAATGGCAGCAGATACCCAAACGCGCTCTTTGGCGAGTGCTGTTTCTTTTTCAACAATAGAAGCAATGATACGATTACGTTTGATTTGTTCTTGGTTCCAAGACAGTTCATGAGCAAGCTGGGCTTCGACTTTGGCGCGAGCATCATACATTTGCTGCAAGATAGATTGGGGCTGAATGGGTTTATTATAAACATAGGTTTCAGGTAAGAATAAACCTTCATACTCATCTGTGCCCACGATGGATGTGAGAGCATGTTGCCAGTCTTGAAGCGGTGTTTGGGTTTTCTTGGCTAGTAATTGAAGCATTTCATCAGTGCGTAAACCTTCTGGGATGGTGACCTTAAATTGAAGCACTTTACCTTGGGTGATGATGTTCAACACATAAGGCATATTAAGCATGCCTTCAAAGTGATATAAGCCAGGTTTAAGTTTGGAGGCTTGGTTGGATAAGCGGGTGTACCAAGCAAAAAGAGTTGCCGAAGAAATAATACCCTTGCTTTCTAAAATTCGGGCAATGCTTTTACTTGATGCACCATTGGGTATGTGAATATCTTGCGCTAAAACCTTTTGTGGCTGGTTGATTTTTGTTTGTATATATAAGCCTGTAGCAGCCAACGCCAAGGCAACAATCATCAGAATAAGCCAAGTTTTTTTCATAAACATACACCTTGTTGGTTCTGCAAGTTTTGATGTAAATCAGCGATGGCAGGGTGTTGTGTTTGCAGTGGTTTGTTATCTATGCTTTGCACAACTTGTAAAAAAGAGCCTGAATTGAGTAATACAGCAGCTTCAACCTGTGTTAAAAGTTGGGTTGAACATGGTTGTGGGGTGATGAGCTCTTGTTGTATCAAATAGTTGCGGATACTCCCTGCTAAAATACCATCACCTTGTGGTGTCAGCCACTTTCCTTGGTGAAACAAAGCAATGTTGGCAGTTAAACCGCTTAAAAGCGCACCATTTTTACAAACAAGTGGGTTTTTTCCATCTTGTAATGTCCAGTGTTGCATGGCGCGAAGGGTGAGTGCGTAATCAGATGTAAACTTGGCAGGCTTAGGGAGTAAAGCAAAGGGATATTCAACGCTTTGCAGATGTATGGTTTGTTGCTTGGCTGCAAAGGGAAGTGCTTGGATGAAAAATTGGGGTGTAGCCTGTTGGCTAAGCCCCCAAGCTGCTTCACCGCCTGTTGCTGTTAGGCGAACTAGGGCATCTGAACCTTGTTTTTTTGCAGCTTGTAAACAGCTTTGTTTGATGTTTTCTTGATGTTTGTCTGATACATCAATCCTAAAACTTGCAAGCCCATGCTGCAAACGTTGCCAATGTTTATCCCATAAAAAAATCGCACCATCAATGACCCGAAAAGTCTCAAAACAGCTTTCTGCATAACTTAATCCACGGTTAAGGTTTTGGACGATTTGAATATCTAGCGCATCATTCATAGGCAAAGCTTACACAGAATCTACCCATCACGCATTAGCAACGATACACTTGCCCCATGAAAATCAAATTGATGCAGATAATACCCCGTGTGGGCGATATTTTAGGCAATACGAGAAAGGTGTATCAAGGCATGCAAGATGCTAGTGGTACTGAGACGGATATGCTTGTGTTCCCAGAGCTTGTGATTACGGGTTATCCGCCTGAAGACTTGCTCTTGCGCCAGTCTTTTCTTGATGAAGTGGATGAAGCCATTGGTGCGATTGTGCAGAGCAGTGGCGAAGCAGTGGTGGTGTTTGGTGCGCCCAGAGCTGAAGAAGATAAGTTATACAACAGTGTCTTTATGGCGCAACATGGCAGACTGATTGGCATTTATGATAAACAAAAACTGCCTAATTACGGTGTCTTTGATGAGCAGCGTTATTTTACATCAGGTGCAGGACATGCTGTGTTTAATATTAAAGGAAGCAAGGTTGGTGTGGGCGTATGCGAAGACTTGTGGGATGATGATTTGGCAATTGCGCAACAAGATTTGGGTTGTGATGTTTGGCTCAACCTCAATGCATCGCCTTTTCACATCAATAAACAATATGAACGTGAGGCATTAACCGCCAAACGCGCCAAACAATTTGGTTGCCCTGTGGTGTATGTAAATCCAGTGGGTGGACAAGATGAAGTGGTGTTTGATGGGGGTTCACATGTGGTGAATCAGGAGGGGGAGGTGATGCTTCGCTTGCCCATGTTTGTTGAAGCTACGGCAGAAATTGACATGCAAGACCTAACACCTGCGATGTTGGCTGTGATTGAAGAGCCAACAGCACAAATCTATCAGGCTTTGGTTTTGGGCACGAAAGACTATGTATTGCGCAATGGTAGTACACAAGTGGTGCTTGGTTTGTCAGGTGGCATTGATTCAGCACTGACGGCTGCAATTGCGGTGGATGCGTTGGGTAAAGAGAATGTATTGGGCGTGTTATTGCCATCGTCATTTTCCAGCGACCACTCCATCAAGGATGCACAGGACTTGGTTCAAAACCTTGGTATTGAAAGCATTACTTTACCGATTGCTGAAAGTGTATCTGCGATTGAACATACTTTGGCTGATACATTTCAAGCTTGGGGAAAAACTGATGCAGATGTGACCGAAGAAAACATCCAAGCCCGAGTTCGTGGTGTGTTGCTCATGGCAATTTCCAATAAAACAGGGCGCATGCTGCTCACCACAGGCAATAAATCAGAAATGGCAGTGGGTTATGCCACGTTGTATGGTGATATGGCAGGTGGTTTTGCTGTGCTTAAAGATGTGTATAAAATGGAAGTGTTTGCGCTGTGTAAGTATTTGAATAAAGATAAAGAAGTGATTCCACAAAATACCATAGATAAGCCGCCATCGGCAGAGCTTAGACCTGAGCAAAAAGATTCAGACTCATTGCCTGATTATGCGATGTTGGATGCGATTTTAAAGGCGAGCATTGAAGAACGTTTGAGCGTGAAAGAAATTGCCCAGCTTGGTTATGACCTCAAAGAAGTACAACGTATTGTGCGCATGGTGCATTTGGCTGAATACAAACGTAGGCAAGCACCACCAGGTGTAAAAATTACAGAGAAAGCATTTGGTCGGGATAGACGTTACCCCATTACTCACGCTTTTGCAGCACTCTAATATGCTTAAACTGATTGTTGGCTTACTTTTTGCTGTAGCAATACTATGACGGATGTAATTCAGCAATTATCAGAGCAGCAAGGCTCTTTGTTACAAGATATATTTGTGCATGGAGCGAAACAAGCAGAATCAGTGCTTGAGGAGATGGTCGCCCAACCGATGCAAGTGGTCATAGATGCTGTGCAAGTGCTTGATGCGACTAGCTTACAGCAACAAGTAGCTAAAAGTTATGATGTCAACTTATCATGGATTTGTATGCGATTTTCGGGCTTGGTGTCTGGTTCGGTTTCTATGTTGTTCCCACAAGATTCTACTGCCGTACTTATCAACACACTAACCCAAAGCAAGATGAGCAACTATGAAATGGATATTTTTCGTATGGGAACTATGACGGAAGTTGCTAATATTCTTATCAATGGTGTGATGTGTAAGCTTTGTGGTAGCAAACAAGGTGAAGTATCTTTTGATTTGCCCGATTATGTGGAGTTATCAGCTACTGATTTTCCAGTCATAGGGCAGGATTACAGCATGATTATGACCAGCAATGTACATTTTGGTGTATCGGGGTTGAACTTGCCTAGTTTGTTTGTACTTCAAATTGAACAAAAGAGCTTATCACCTTTTTGGTATGTGTTAGAAGAAGTTGGTGTTGTATGACGGACATGACGGCATGCTTTGATTTATTGCAGACTTTGCCTGATGGTGTATGCATTGTTGATCAAGATTATAATATTGTTTTCTGGAATAAAAGGTTGGTGCAATGGTCGCAGCAGGCAGCAAGTAGGTTTGTTGGTCAAAAGTTAACCGACCTGTACCCGAGTTTGGATAGTCCAGCCTATAGAATACGCATAGACCAAGTTTTACGAAATGGACCTCCTGCCTTCTTTTCTATGCTGCTCCATCATCACCTTTTTGATTTTAAGAATCCTGATGGAAGTTTGCAAGCGCAGCGAGTTACAGTTGCACCACTATGTAGCAACAACGAAATATTTGCTCTATTTACAGTTGTGGACATGACGCGGTCAGTTTTGCGAGAAGAGAAGTACAAAAAAGTTTTGCTTTCTTATGAGCATGAAATTGAACAGCGCAAGCAGTTGGAACAACAAAATAATATGCTTGTTCGTGCTGTAGATAAAGCTGCTGAAGCTTTTGTTATCATGCGTATTCATGGTGAAATTGAATATGTAAACAAGGTATTTCTTGTGCAAACAGGTTGTTCAAGTGAGGATTCTGTACTTGGAGAGTCGTACTGGGATGCATATTTGATGCCTTTAGAAGGTAGTATGAATCGTACTATAAGGCAGGTTGTATCCAGTGCTGAAACATGGCAGGGAAGACTTGAAATCAAACGTAAGGATAACTCTACTTTTATGGCATCGGTGAGCATTGCTCCGATTATGAATCGACAAGGTAAAGTGACCCATGCTGTGGTGGTGCAAGAAGATATTAATGAGCAGCTTAAGTTTGAAATGCAATATAGGCAAAGTCAGAAACAAGAGGCTTTAGCCACACTTATTGGTGGTATTGCCCACGATTTTAACAACTTATTATCGGGTATGTTAGGGCATTTGTATTTGGCAAATCGCGAAGTAAAGGATATGCCTAAAACTTCGGTAAGGTTGAGTAAGATTCAAGATGTTGTTAATGATATTGCTGGTATTGTCCAGCAGTTGATGACCTTTGCACGCAAAGGTGAAGTGAAAAAGAGAAAGTTTCCTTTGGGCTCTTTTATCAAAGAATTTGTTCGCTTAGCTGAGCATACCGTGCCTGATAATATCAAGCTTAGTATTGATTTTCAGCGTGCGGATTTTCCATGTCAAGGTGATGTGGAAAGCTTACAGGAGGCACTGCTAAACATCATACAAAATGCAGTGGATGCAGTAGTAGATACGCAAGATCCTACAATTATTGTGGGCCTGCAAAGTTGGGATGCTGATAAAGCCCCTGTTTGGGTGGAAAAACATGCAGTGCTTGCTGAGGGTAGGTTTGCTCATGTTACCATTGCTGACAATGGTTCGGGTATCAAAGAGGAAGATATACATAAGGTTTTTGATCCATTTTTTACGACAAAAGCATTGGGTAGTGGTTTGGGGCTGGCTGTTGCTATTGGTAATATCAAAAATAATCACGGTATGATTGATATTGAGTCTTCGCTTCAAGGTACAGTAGTGCACATTTGGTTGCCACTATTGGAAAACAAACAAAATGAAGAAAAACATGCAGCGCGACCAAGTGGTGCAATGAATCAGACGATACTACTGGTCGATGATGACGCTTTTGTACGAGATACTTCTACAGAGTTTCTTGAACTCTTAGGTTATCAAATTCTTCAAGCAGAAGATGGGCAATATGCTGTTGACATCATGCGTGAGCACGGTGCTCAGGTGGATTTGATTGTGATGGATATGGTGATGCCGCGTATGGTAGGTACGGCGGCAGCAACACAAATTCGTCAGTTGTATCCTGATGTGCCTATTATTTTTGCTACGGCTTATGATCAATCTATATCGATTAAAGCCACCAAGGATTTTTCACACAGTTTATTGATGTCTAAACCCTTTCACCCTGATTCTTTACAAGAAAATATCGAGGCTTTTTTACACTTGTGCTCCTCATAAGAAGAGCACAAGTTTGCTTTATGAAACACCAATACCTTCGCGCCATGCAAGAATAAGACGAAACTCTTCATTGGTAAGTTCAACTTCTAAGTCGTCCTTAATTTCAGAGAGTGAAGCATAAGGGTCAGCATCTTTGAGCTCATCCATGGCTTGTTTGAAACGTTCTTCGCCAATAATATCTTTAACTTCGATATAGTGGGCTGCACGCACCAAAGCAATAAAGTGATTCAAAATTGTTTTCTGACTCACGCCTTGCTCGGCTGCAATTTCTTCTAGGGATTTCCCAGATTTGTATAGATTCCAAGTATAAACCTGAGCATCGGTTGCCGATGGACCTTTAGCAAGCAATACAGGCTTATTGTCAGCCACAGATTTTTTCGATGACTTTTTACCTACGTGTGAACGAATCACTTCTAAGAAAGCATCACCGTAGGTTTCAATTTTATGTTTACCCATACCACTGACTAATGTAAATGGGTTATCTTTATCATTGATATTACCCAATTGGCTTAGTTCAGTGAGCGTCACATCACTAAACAACGTATGTGGTGCTACATTTTCTTTTTCGGCAAGTTCTGCTCTAAGTTCAACAAGTTTTTTGAACAAGTTGTTGTCTTTAGCAACAGTGAAACGTTTGAGCTTACGTTTAATACCGGGTTGGTATTTGGCAAGAATGACAGCTTGTTCCTTTTCTAGTAGCGATGCCGCCATTTCAGTAGGAACCAATGCTGCACGTCGTGAAATATCTTGGTTATAATATCCACGATGCACAAGCTGACGGACAATGGATGTCCATTCATCGGCATTGATATCTTTACCTGAACCGTGGCAAGGTAGTTCATCATGTTTTTTCTCTAAAATACGCTTGCTCTTAGAGCCACGAAGCACATCAACGATATAACCTACGGCATAGTCACCATTGAGTTCTTCAATGGCTTTAGCGACCATATATGCAAGTTCTCTGGCATCGTATGTTTCTGGTGGGTCTAAACAAACATCACAGTTGCCACAGTCATCTTCTAAGTATTCATTGAAATAACCTAATAAAACTTTGCGGCGACAGGTTAATGATTCTGCTAATGAAATCATGCTGTTAAGCTTGTGTACTTCCACACGCCTTTGGTCAGGGTTCTCTACATTTTCAATCAAACGGCGCACCAAGTTGACATCACCAGAGCCGTATAAAAGCATGGCTTCAGATTCCAAACCATCACGCCCAGCACGACCTGTTTCTTGATAATACGATTCCATAGACTTGGGTAAATCATGGTGAATCACAAAGCGAACATTAGGTTTATCTACACCCATACCAAAGGCAATGGTTGCCACAATCACTTTGACGCGATCACGCAAGAAATCATCTTGCACTTTTTCGCGCACACGACCTGGCATACCTGCATGGTATGCTGAAGCACGAATACCATGGCGTTGTAAGTTGACTGCCATTTCTTCCACGCGTTTACGGGATAAACAATAAATAATACCTGAGCAATCTTTCCAATCATCCAAGAATTGAAGCACTTGGGTTAATGGTTGACGCTTTTCTGCAATCAAGTAGCGAATATTTGGGCGATCAAAGCTGGATACATAGCGTTTTGCTCGCCGCATACCCAATCGTTTTACAATATCGTCACGAGTATGAATATCTGCTGTTGCAGTGAGTGCAATCATGGGTACATCAGGGAAGTTTTCACGCAGTTCGCCCAAGCGCACATATTCAGGGCGGAAATCATGTCCCCATTGCGATACACAGTGTGCCTCATCCACGGCAAAGAGTGCAACATTGACTTTCTCTAAGCGAGAAAGGAATGCTTTGGTTAATAGACGCTCTGGTGCGACATATAATAAGTCGAGTTCACCGCTTTCAAATTTTTCCATCACCTCTTTAGCTTCAGCAGCTTTGAGGGAGGAGTTATAGTATGCTGCTGATACACCACAGCGGTTGAGCGCATCGACCTGATCTTTCATTAAGGAAATCAATGGTGATATAACAATACCTGTGCCTTCGCGCATGATGGATGGAATTTGGTAGCATAAAGATTTACCTCCACCTGTTGGCATCAATACGAAGGCATCTTTGCCATCGAGCACTGAGCATATAACTTCCTCTTGTGGGGGGCGGAATTCATCGTATCCGAATATTTCTTTTAATACATTTTTTGCTTGTTGTTTAACTTTTTTCGTTGCCATTTAGTCATTTCAACATGAAGCAAGAAAGCATGCAAGTTAAAATTTTTTCATATACTAAATACTTTTACATATAACACAGTTTCGCCCTGCTTTTTTTGCTTCATAGAGAGCTTCATCTGCAACATGGATAAAATCACGAGCATTGTGTTTAATCATGGGTGATGTTGTAACAATGCCTAAGCTAATGGTTAGTACATCGCAGGCAGAAGACTGTTTGTGTTCTAATTGAAGGGAAAGCACATTTTTGCGTAGGCGGTCTGCAAGTAACATCGCTCCTTCACCATGGGTGTTGGGTAATAAAGCAACAAACTCCTCCCCTCCATAACGGGCAAGTAAATCTGTGGGGCGTTGTAGGGTGTTTTTGAGTGCTTGGGCAACTTCTTTAAGGCAGTCGTCACCTGCTAAATGTCCATAAAAATCATTGTATTGTTTAAAGTGGTCGATATCGATAAAAATTAAGGATAGGGGGGTAGTTTCACGCATGGCACGTTGCCATTCTACTTCGAAATACTGGTCAAAAGAGCGACGGTTAGGTATTTCAGTTAAGCTATCTTCAAGCGATGAACGCTCCAGCTTTTCAATAACTTGTTTTAATTTCTTTTTGTTTTCCAACAGTGATTGGTACATGGCTTCGCGTTCTAAGTGGTCGATATATGAGCGGGTGTGGTAGCGTAAACGTAGGACTAATTCCATTTTATCGGGCATTTTCAGCAAATAATCGTTGGCACCAAGTTCAAAAGCCTTTTTATGGGATTCGATGCTGGTATCCATGGTCAGAATAAGCACAGGAATATCTTGGGTGGCATCATGGCTTTGGAGCTGTTGTAGTATGTCAAAACCATCCATGATGGGCATATGTAAATCCAAAAGAATAACGGTAGGGCCAATGTTTAATATTTGTTCAAGGGCAATTTGAGGGTCATTGCATTCATGATAATCAATATGTGGCGTGTGTTTTAGCATCTTTTTAACCGATTTGGTTACACTGCGTTGGTCATCAAGATAAAAGACAGTGACGGGGTACTGGCTCCAATCTTGTTTACTACTGACCATATACACTCCTCACTGCATTGCTATATGATGATAGCTACGCAATGATGATGCCAAAATGAGGGGTATTATGTTTTGCTGTGATTGGTGATGCCGAAAGGGATGTGTACCATGGGAATATTACCAAGTTTTGATTGTAAGTGATTCTTTTGGTCATCGAAAAACATGTGTGGTTTTAGGGTGTTAAGGATATGTTCTTTTTTCATGCCACCCAAGAAAAAGGTTTCATTGGCACTGACACCCCAGTCTTCCAAAGTGGTAATCACCCGCTCATGAGTGGGTGCGCTACGGGCAGTGATAATACTGGTACGAATAATACGTTGATATGATGAATCTTTGGCTTCCTCTTTAGCTTCTAGGGCTTGTAGAGCTGATAATTTTCTGAATAGGTCAGCAAGTGGACCAGGATTGTGGGGTTTGAGTTTATTGTTGATTTCATGTTGAACAAACTCATCAAGTTGACCATCTTGAAATACAGATTCCGCTTCATCATCAGCAATCACACCATCAAAATCAAAGGCAATACGCAATTCATGGTCATCATTATCATCGTTGACTTTGGAGGGCAATACCATGCCTGCGGGATAGCCTGAATCAATGGCTTTGAGTACATCACCTTCATTGGCAGAAAGGAATAGAGCGGCATTAAAGGCTGGGATAAAGGCATAGGGCGATTTGCCTTCCATAAATGCAGCGCGAGTGATGTTTAAGCCATAGTGGTCGATAGATCGGAACACACGCTTGCCCGTCACCGCAGAGTTGCGAGATAGCAGCACCACTTCCACGGGCTGCTCATCAGGGAAACGGCTGTTGATGCTCAAAAACCTACGCACAAAAGGAAATGCCACGCCTTTACCCAGCACATCATCCAAGTGTTCTTCCTGATATGCTTTATAGGCTTTTGCACCTTGCTCACGAAAGACTTTGTCCGATTCGGTTAAGTCAAACAATGCGCTGGATGAGACAGCGATGACTAATTTTTGTTCAATCGGGTATGCCATGTTTGCTCCAAGGGTTGATGGCTGTGTATCGTGGGTAGATAAAGGGTTGATGTCAAATGTGGGGGGGTGTGTTCAAGATTCAAGTCTTAACCTTTTAATCTTTAAAAAAGGGGTAGCGTCCGCTTTTCTGTTATCCTATTTTGTTTAAACTTTGAATTGTCGCTGAAGTTATATGTTAGGTTATATTTTTTTAACTTTATCTCCAACTTGAGGCTCGTCAAAGGGGACAACTTCGGGTTCAGTATATTCAACAGTCTCCCCCATCAGTAAAGCGAAGCCGCCAGAGCCTGGCCTCGAAACAACCTTTCTACGCTTTTCTCTTCTGTTTGATTCAATAGTAGTCATTTTAGATTGAACATGAACAGCCACACCAGTACCCCTTACCGTTTCAAGAAAACCGAGACTTTCCCCAGTGATTGGATCTTTCATTTCTTCGGAATCAACATGGTAGACTAGGAATTTATCGCCCTCTTTAATACCATGCTCAGACCCAATGTTAATAGCTAGGCTTGTATCGCTTTTAACCTTAATAACCACAATTTCACGTTTTGTATTTGATTCACTCATAAATCACCTTCTAAAAAAGACCTTGGTACAGAGGGCTTTAGGATTAGCCTCTCTAGATCATGTTTTTTATTTTCTTTTAGTTGATTAATTAGCTGTTCTGACTCATTGTTTTTGAATAAAGCAACTTGAACTTTTTTATCATCTTGGATGTTGATAACAATGCCTATTCCTATAAGTTGCTCATAATCATCTTCTAACATGAAAAGAGTAACAGATGAGTCATGTGCTAGAAGATTGGATGAATCAACCAATAGTAACGCAGATGCTTTGTCGTAACTTCTTGGGGGATCCAAAACCTTTCTGATTTTTGGTAGGTTAACTTTTGCATCTGTATTTGCATCATGTAGTGCTCGTAGTAAAATAATGATGATGCCGAAAAATAGAAAAATCACTACAAAGAATATATTCATCTTAATAGTGTCTGTATCTGGTGCTACAAAATATACGAATACTGAAGCGGCTAAGCTCACAATCGAGAAAACAGCCCCCCACGTTTTAAGTAACGCCTTCCATATTCTATCGGACATATTCATTTAAGACCCTGATTCATCGCTGCCCTTTTTAGCCTAACTATCCCAATACAAGGAAAGGATATTTCTCATATTACTTATACTTACACAACCAAACTTTCCTGGATATTGCATATTAAGCCTCATAACAAGGAGATTTAGTCGTAAATATTGTATTCATAGATGCAAGATGAGTGAAGCATGTAGTTATGTCAATTTTACCATGGTATTAGTGATTTGATGGAGTTCTTGGTCACGAATAATAAATGGAGGCATGGTATATAAAAGTTTACCAAAGGGGCGAAGCCATACGCCATTTTCTAACAATTTGGTTTGTACGGCTGGAATGTCGATAATTTCTTTCATTTCGATGATACCGATTGCGCCCATCACACGAACATCAGCGACTTTATCCGATTGTAAACAGGGCTTTAACCCTTTTTGAAGTTGCCTTTCGATGTTGGAGACCCGCGCTCGCCAAGGTGAGTTCAACAGTAAATCAATGGAAGCTTTAGCAACAGCACAAGCCAGTGGGTTTGCCATAAATGTTGGTCCATGCATCAAGATATTCCCTTCTTTTTGAATACCTTGGCTGATTTTAGGGCAGGTGAGTACGGCAGCAAGTGTTAGGTAACCGCCCGTCAACGCTTTGCCCAAGCATAGGATGTCTGGCTGAATATCGGCATGTTTACAGGCGAATAATTTGCCTGTGCGCCCAAACCCCGTAGCAATTTCATCGGCAATCAGCAACACATCATATTCATCACAAAGCTTGCGGATTTCTTTTAATACTTCGGCAGGGTAAAACAGCATACCACCTGCGCCTTGCACAATAGGCTCAACAATCATGGCGGCAAGCTCATGATGATGCACTTTAAATGCTTGGCGCAAGGCTTGAATATCAGGCGCAACAAAATGATGGGCGGGTAATAAACCTTTATAGAGATGATGCATACTGTTTTCAGGGTCGCACACACTCATGGCAGCAAAGGTATCGCCGTGATAAGCGTTGGTGAGGCTTAAGAACTTGTTTTTATGGGCTTTTTTCTGCCCTATCTGATATTGCAAAGCCATTTTAAGCGCAACTTCCACAGCGACTGAACCTGAATCGGCAAAAAAGACATGCTCTAAATTGCTGGGGGTGATGTCGATAAGTGTTTTCGCCAAATCAATAGCAGGTTGATGGGTTAAACCGCCAAACATCACATGCGCCATATCTTGAAGCTGCTTTTCAATGGCAGCATTCAGCTCTGGCACATTGTAGCCATGAATGGCAGACCACCATGAACTCATGCCATCTATCACTTTGCGACCATCTTTGAGCGTTAAATCAACCCCATCAGCCGAAACCACTTGATACACGGGGTTGGGGTTGGGCATGGCGGCATAAGGATGCCACACATGCTTAGATTCCCATGCAAGATTAGGCATGATTGTACTTTACCGTCATTCTTGCTCTCTTCCTTTCTTCGTGTTCTTCGTGGTGAGAATATGGATTCCCGCCTACGCGGGAATGACGAGAATGTTTTTTAAGCATTACAAGAATAGCTTGAGTGCCTGATTATCGCTTTCATCCACATAGGTGTAACCCACGTCTTCAAGGAAAGCCTGAAACTCCGCCAAATCACTATCGGGCACTTCAAAACCAACCAAGACACGACCAAACGCAGCACCATGATTACGATAGTGGAACAGGGATATATTCCAACGACCTGCAAGCTTGGTTAAAAAATCAAGCAATGCGCGAGGGCGCTCTGGAAATTCAAAGCGATACAAACGCTCATCATGCACATCCACAGATTTGCCACCCACCAAATGTCTTAAATGCAATTTGGCAGCTTCATTATCCATGAGGCTCACGATATTGTAGCCCAATTCGCTAAGTTCTGTGGTGATTTTTTCAGCTTGTGAACCATGTTTGATGGCAACACCCACATACACATAAGCTTTATTGCGGCTGCTCATGCGATAGTTGAACTCAGTAACATTGTATGCGCCCAAATGATTGCAAAAATCCAAAAATGAACCTGCTTTTTCTGGGATTTCTACCGTGAACAACGCTTCTCTGCGTTCGCCTAATTCAGCGCGTTCGGAGACATGGCGTAAGCGGTCAAAATTCATATTGGCACCACTGTTGATGGTCGCCAATGTTTGCCCTGACACAGCTTCACGTTTGATATATTTTTTCAATGCTGCCAATGCCAATGCACCCGCAGGCTCCACAATGGCACGGATTTCATCGTAAATATCTTTGATGGCAGCGCATGTTTCGTCTGTATCGACTAAGATGATTTCATCCAAGTGTTGCTTGCATAAATCAAAGGTGATGTCGCCTACACGTTTTACAGCCACACCATCAGCAAAGATGCCGACTTGGTCTAAAGTGACCAATTCATTGGCTTTGATGGATTCAAACATGGCGGCCGAATCCACGGGCTCAACACCAATCACTTTGGTGTTGGGGGATAACGCTTTGATATACAATGCCATGCCTGCCGCCAAGCCGCCGCCACCGATAGGGATAAACACCACATCCAAGGGGCTATCAGTTTGCGCCAATAATTCTTTGGCGACTGTGCCTTGCCCAGCAATCACCAATTCATTGTCGTAAGGATGGATAAAGGTGTAGCCATTTTCATCGCATAAGACTTCAGCATGTGCCAGTGCATCGGAATAGGAATCACCAATCAACACTACATTGCCACCCATGGCTTCAACGGCAGACACTTTGATGTCTGGCGTGGTTTCAGGCATGACAATGGTGGCAGCAATACCAAGCTTGGATGCACTTAACGCCACACCTTGAGCATGGTTGCCTGCGGATGCGCAAATCACACCTTTGGCTTTGTCTTCTTGACTCAAATTGGCGATTTTATTGTATGCACCACGCAGTTTAAACGAAAATACAGGCTGTAAATCTTCGCGTTTGAAAGCGATACGATTGTTAAGGCGTTTGCTCAGCTTTGGCGCTGCAACCAAGGGTG
>JALWRX010000075.1 GCA_027080505.1 Ghiorsea sp. | reverse complement strand
CTTACACTTTATCTTATCATCGTTTGTGCTCATTTTTCTAGGTGGTAATCATGGGTAATAAAACAAGCATGACCAAAAAGATATTGCGTGGTATGTTGCTAGGGCTTGTTCTTGGCAGCCTTATTAACAATTTCGCTCATGATGTGTCATGGGTTCAAGACTATCTTGTGATGGGTTTATTTCATGTTTTGGGCAGTATGTTTATTAGTATGCTTAAAATGTTAGTCGTGCCATTGGTCACATTCTCCCTGATTTGCGGCGTGGTTGGCATTGGTGATATTGGTAAATTGGGGCGTGTGGGTGGCAAAACGTTTGCTTATTATATGCTCACTACAGCGCTTGCGATTACCTTGGCCATTGCTTTAGCATCCTTTTTTGCACCGGGTGCAGGTTTTGAACTAGCAGGGGCTGCCAGCTCATCATTCACAGCCCCAGAAGCCCCTCCATTTACCCAAGTATTGATTGATTTGATTCCAAGTAATCCTGTAGCAGCTTATGCTCAAGGCAATATGTTACAAATTATCTTTTTTACTATTTTGTTTGCTTCATGCATGTTAATGGTGGGCAAAAAAGCGAAACCTTTGATGGATTTATCTGAGCGCTTGAACGAAGTGATGATGCAAGTGGTGAATGTGGTGATGTATTTAGCACCCCTTGGTGTATTTGCCTTAATGGCGAAAACTTTTGCGCAACAAGGCATGGACTTAATTATCCCTATGCTGGGTTATTTTGGTGTATTGGTACTTGCCCTACTCCTTCATGTTACAGGCACACTAATGTTATTATTAAAACTATTTGGCAAAGTAAACCCCATCACTTTTATGAAAAAAATGAGCACCGCTCAAGTGTTTGCCTTTAGTACATCAAGCTCCAATGCCACTATTCCAGTCACCCTACAAACGGTCGAAAAACGTTTGGGTGTGGATGAGTCTATTGCTTCATTTACTGTGCCTTTTGGGGCAACGATTAACATGGATGGGACAGCCATTATGCAAGGTGTCGCCACAGTATTTATCGCCAATGTATATGGTGTTGATTTGGGGCTTATGGGGTATTTAACGGTTATTGCTATGTCTGTTTTGGCATCCATTGGCACAGCAGGTGTACCCGGCGTGGGTTTGATTATGCTTGCCATGGTGTTTAATCAGGTGGGGCTTCCAGTCGAAGGTATTGCGCTCATCATTGGCGTGGATAGATTGCTGGATATGATTCGCACGGCTGTGAATGTCACAGGTGATGCTGCTGTGAGCACAATCATTGCTCGCAGCGAAAAAGGTTTGGATATGTATGTGTTTAACGACCCTAAAGCAGGGGTTATTGAAGAAGTAAATCTTCCACATGCAGTAACAAAAGAAAAAGAGGTGTATTAAGATGCCAGTTTACCGTTCTAGAACCACTACAGCAGGCCGCAATATGGCAGGTGCGCGCGCACTTTGGCGTGCCACAGGCATGAAAGATGGCGATTTTGAAAAGCCCATCATTGCCGTGGTCAATTCATTCACCCAATTTGTACCAGGTCATGTACATTTGAAAGACTTGGGGCAGATGGTTGCCCGTGAAATCGAAGACGCAGGTGGTGTTGCCAAAGAATTTAATACCATTGCGGTGGATGATGGTATTGCTATGGGTCATGGTGGCATGCTGTATTCCTTACCAAGCCGTGAAATCATTGCTGATTCTGTGGAATATATGGTCAATGCTCATTGTGCGGATGCCATGGTTTGCATTTCCAACTGCGATAAAATCACACCGGGTATGCTCATGGCATCACTGCGACTGAATATTCCTGTGGTCTTTGTATCGGGTGGGCCTATGGAAGCAGGTAAAGTCACCATCAATAACCGTGAAAAACATTTGGATTTGGTCGATGCCATGGTGATGGCAGCTGATGATGCAGAATCTGATGAAGATGTGGCGGCTGTTGAGCGTTCTGCCTGCCCGACTTGCGGCTCATGCTCGGGTATGTTTACCGCCAACTCCATGAACTGCCTCGCCGAAGCTTTGGGGCTTGCATTGCCGGGTAATGGTTCCTTATTGGCAACGCACAGCGACCGCCAAGAGTTATTCTTACAAGCAGGACGCACCATTGTTGACATCACCAAGCGTTATTATGAGCAAGATGATGCATCTGTGCTCCCCCGCTCTATCGCCACCTTTGAAGCCTTTGAAAATGCCATGGCATTGGATATTGCCATGGGTGGAAGCACCAACACTGTATTGCATTTATTGGCTTGCGCCCAAGAAGCAGGTGTGGATTTCACCATGAGCGATATTGACCGTATGAGTCGAAAAGTACCCAACTTATGCAAGGTAGCGCCTGCTGTGCAACATTATCATATGGAAGATGTGCATAGGGCTGGCGGCGTGATTTCTATTCTTGCCGAGTTAGACCGAGGCGGCTTGATTCATCGCAATATCCCTACCATTCACAGCAAAACTATGGGCGAAGGTTTGGATGCCAACGATATTGTGAATGAAGCCAACACCGCTGCCCGCGAGATGTATCGCGCAGCTCCTGGTGGCATCCCCACCCAAGTTGCCTTTTCGCAATCTGAGCGTTGGAAATCTTTGGACACAGACCGTGAAAACGGCTGTATTCGCAGCGTAGAACATGCCTACTCCACAGAAGGCGGGCTTGCCGTGTTGTTTGGTAATATTGCGGAACGCGGTTGCATTGTGAAAACCGCAGGCGTGGATGAATCCATTTGGAAGTTTGAGGGTAGAGCGCGTGTATTTGTATCCCAAGATGATGCCGTGTCTGCGATACTCAATGATAAAATCAAAGCGGGTGACATCGTGATTATCACCTATGAAGGCCCCAAAGGTGGCCCTGGTATGCAGGAAATGCTTTATCCCACCTCCTACCTTAAATCCAAAGGTATGGGCAAGGTTTGTGCATTATTAACCGATGGTCGCTTCTCAGGCGGCACGTCAGGCCTATCCATTGGTCATGCAAGCCCTGAAGCTGCGGAAGGTGGTGCAATTGGTCTGATTGAAGATGGTGACACCATCCACATTGATATTCCCAACCGCAGCATCAACCTTGCTATTTCCGATGATGATTTAGCTACTCGCCGTGCAGCTATGGAAGCCAAGGGTAAAGATGCTTGGAAGCCTGTGGGTCGCAAACGAGAAGTTTCTAAAGCACTCCAAGCCTATGCAGCTCTCACCACATCAGCAGATAAAGGCGCAGTTCGTGATTTGGGGCAACTGAAATAAGATTGCGTTTACAAGGGTCAGGGCGACTTCGATGATGCTATGTGTTGACTTGTTAAAGCCCCATTATTAAAGTGTACGGAATTACAGTACGTTATGATAGGTGGTAATCATGAATAGTATCAGCGTAAATAAGTTTAGAGACAACTTAAAAAGCTTTGTAGAAGAAGTCGTTCACAATCATTTCCCACTCAAAGTCACGCGCAGAAATGGTGATGATTTTGTTGTATTGAGCGCAGATGATTGGGAGCGCGAACAAGAAACATTATATGTTTTACAGAATAACAGCTTAATGAAACAAATCGCAGCCTCAGCGACTACACATGCAAACCATAAGGGTTATCAACCGACAGATAGAGAGTTAGATGAGATTACTAGTCTTTGAAGGTGATACTTGGGCTGTATATGAAACACTTCGCTTAAAAGATAAAAAACTACAGCAGTCACTTTGCAAAGTATTAAAAGAGATGCTTAGAAATGACCCAAGCACTGGCATAGGAAAACCAGAACCTTTAAAACATAATTTATCGGGTTTATGGTCTAGGCGCATCAGTCAAAAAGACCGTGTTATTTATAAATATGACCAAGACTATATTTATATTTTTGCTATTGGCGGTCACTATAGTTAGCTATTCATCAACAGGGTAATGACTAGGTTTGACAATCTGCAAAGTTCTGGGGAAAAGGTTATGAATCCTATAAATCTGCTATTCGACTTGGAACAACTAAAATAATTTAACGTAAGGGAAATATTAAATGCGTTTTAAACCAAAATTTTTTACATTATTGCAACAAGGAATCTCAAAACAACAAATTGTAAATGATGTTATTGCGGGAATTATTGTGGGTATTATTGCGCTTCCTTTAGCCATTGCTTTTGCTGTTGCATCTGGTGTTTCTCCTGAAAAAGGAATCATTACTGCGATTATTGCAGGTACAATTATATCGGCTCTTGGTGGCAGTAGAGTCCAAATTGGTGGCCCAACTGGTGCATTTATCATTATATTGTATGCAATTGTAGAACAATACGGAATCAATACTTTATACATATCTACAATGATGGCAGGAATTATCCTTATCATATTTGGCATATTTAAGTTTGGTAATTTACTAAAATATTTTCCAAACCCATTAATCGTTGGGTTTACAAGTGGGATAGCAGTTGTCATTTTTTCCACACAAGTCAAAGATGCTTTAGGGTTAAATATAGAAAAATTACCATCAGGTTTTTTTGAAAAATGGATGCTCTATTTTAATTCTTTGAACACACTTAATTATTATGCTTTAGGCTTAACCATCATCACTATATTAATCTCACTCTACTCTAAAAAGATTACAACAAAAATTCCAGGTTCCTTTATCGCTATTATTTTGCTAACTATAACTGTGCAAGTATTTGATATTCAAGTGACAACTATTGAAACCTTTTTTGGTACGATTAACAATGATATACATTTTATTTTACCTGTATTTAATTTTGATGATATAAATATTTATCTCACTACGGCGAT
>JALWRX010000074.1 GCA_027080505.1 Ghiorsea sp. | reverse complement strand
ACTTAAAGCAATTGGCTGAAATCGTTTGGAATAAGTCTTTAGCATTAAGGTTATAAATGTCTAATATGTAAGGATGTGTATTGTATGGCGACTATATAGGCATATCATCAAGCTGATGCGAATCAGTCATAAGGAATCATCATGCTAAAAAGAAGTTTGCCACTACTCATCATCGCCGCTATTACGACTGTGTTTTTCATGGCTGGCTGGCATGAGTATTTAAGTTTTGAACAATTACAAATGCATCGTTTAGAGCTGCATACTTGGGTAACTGAACAACCGCTAGTTGCAGCGGTTGCCTACATACTCTTATATATTATCGTTGTCGCTTTGTCTTTGCCAGGTGGCACAATTATGACGCTTGCTGGCGGCTTTTTATTTGGTGCAGTTTGGGGTGGTTTATACACCGTAGTCGGTGCGACTTTGGGTGCGACAATCATCTTTTTGATTGCTAAAACATCATTGGGTGATGTCTTGCTTGCCAAGGCTGGTAAATCGATTCAATCCATGAAAGCAGGTTTTAATGAAAATGCGCTGAACTATATGTTTGTATTGCGCCTTGTTCCGTTATTTCCCTTTTTTATTGTGAATCTTGCGCCTGCATTTTTGGGTGTATCACTGCGCACCTACATGATTGCCACCTTTTTTGGCATTATGCCTGCAACTTTTGTATTTTCCCTCGCGGGCAGTGGTTTGGGCAAAGTATTTGAGCAAGGTGGCGAATTTTCTATCGCTGGTATTTTAACACCTGAAATGATTGGGGCACTGATAGGGTTGGCATGTCTTTCGCTGATTCCTGTCGCCTACAAAAAAATAAAGCACACTGGAGCAAGCACATGAGCAAAGAAAATATAATAAAAACAGATATTTGTGTGATTGGTGCAGGTTCGGGTGGTTTATCCGTTGCTGCGGGTGCAGTACAAATGGGTGCATCCGTTGTCCTGATTGAAAAAGGTAAGATGGGTGGCGATTGTCTGAATACGGGTTGTGTACCATCCAAAGCTATTCTTGCCGCTGGGCATGTGGCGCAGACCATGCGTGATGCATCTGCCTTTGGCATGGAAGCCGTTAATCCCAACGTAGATTGGCAAAAGGTACATGGGCATATCCATGATGTGATTGCCCAAATTGAACCCAATGATTCAGTGGAACGTTTTGAAGGTTTAGGTGTAAACGTGATTCAAGCTGCTGCTGAATTTATAGATGAATATACCGTTAAAGCAGGTAATCAAATCATCAAAGCCAAGTATTTTGTTGTGGCTACAGGTTCATCGGCATTTGTGCCACCCATTGATGGGGTGAATGATGTGTCTTACTTGACCAACGAAAACATTTTTAACAATACATCACCCATTGAACATCTGATTGTGGTGGGCGGTGGCCCGATTGGCATGGAGATGGCGCAAGCGCATCGAAGATTGGGCGCAAAAGTCACTGTGATTGAAGTGATGAAATTGATGTCGAAAGATGACCCTGAATTAACAAGTATTGTGCTTGAACACCTGAAAAAAGAAGGCATCAATTTCCATGAAGGTGTGAATAATCTGCGCTTTGAGAAACATGGAAATGGTATTCATGCCTTTTTTGCTGAAGATGATGGAAGCGGCATGAAAGTGTGTGATATTATTGGTTCTCATTTATTGATTGCCACTGGTCGCAAAGCCAATGTGGCTGGCTTAAATCTTGAAGCAGCAAACGTAACCTACTCGCCGCGTGGCATTGAAGTCGATGCCCGCTTACGAAGCAGTAACAAAAAGATATTTGCCATTGGTGATGTGGCTGGCCCTTATCAGTTTACCCATATGGCTGCATATCAAGCGGGCATTATTATTCGTAATATTTTGTTCAAAATACCTGCTAAGGTTGATTATTCGGCTGTGCCATGGGTAACCTATACCGACCCTGAGCTGGCACATGTGGGTTTAACCGAAGCCGATGCCAAAGCACAGGGCAAAGAAGTGCGTGTTTTGAAGTGGGATTTCACAGAAAATGATAGAGCTCAGGCTGAACAACGCACTGAAGGTTTGGTTAAAGTCGTGGTCACACCCAAAGGTCTAATTTTAGGTGCAAGCATTGTGGGATTACATGCGGGCGAATTGATTCAACCTTGGATTTTAGCGATTTCGCAAAAGATGAAAATTGGTGCTATGGCATCTGCCATTGCGCCTTACCCTACGCTTGCCGAAGTGAACAAACGTATTGCAGGCAGCTTTTATACAGACAAATTATTTTCTGTAAACACCAAGCGTATTGTACGCTTTCTTATGCGCTGGTTTTGACTGTTTACTTGAGCAGCTAAAATAATCATCCACCATACTTTCGATTAGGATAAGTCTAACTTAGTAAGAGTTATTAAAGCACTCTATGTGTGAGCAATGCACGGAACAAGACCTGACCCCTCCGCTGATTAAAAGCAGGCAAACCAAAAATGTTGATTGTGGGTGCGATTATGCGGAAATTGATACATATCATCTATGGCGTGTTGAAAAATGGAATTCCCTTTGATCCAGAATTCTTGGCTAAAAAAGCTTGACTGCCAAGACGGTATCTGACCCCTCCGAAGATCGACTAACCGACTTCGTATAGATGATAAAAACAGCAGATACACAAACTAATTTGCAGTCTCAAGGGAACAGAACTTTTTATCTTATTAAAGAAAGAGAAGGGTCTTATTTTTCCTTCTTCCGTTCTCTGCGCACCCTATCTCGCATAGCCATTCCGCAGTTATATACAATTGCAGCTAATATACCCAGAAGCACTGCAAGCCTAACCATAGTAAACCATATCTCCGACAAGGCATTTTTTTCTAAATGAACCTTGAGATATACTTCAGGAACTTCTGAGAATAAAAAAGCAGAAACTACAAGAGCACATGACCACCATAATAATTTTCCCCCAATACCTACGAGGTGCCCTCCCCTTTCAAAACATGTATCTAAATCTTCTGTTTGACAGTTGAAATATTTTATACCCATCATCGCTTAGCATCAATTAAAGCAAGTAACGATTTTTTTTGCTTCTTATAAAAAGTGTACTCTTTGCCACCAATGGCATACCGAATTGCAAAGCCCATATCTAAATACGTACTTTTTGCTTGCTCTAAGGTTAAATTATAAGTTCTTAAATTACGGCTTATAGAATAATATAATTGTGAAAACTCTTCACTTATATTAATCACCGATTGGGGCGACATTGAGCCATACGATTGAGACCAGTTAAGCTTATACGGAATTCCACTGCTCCCTTTATCAGACCTCGAATAATATAGTGAAACCTGCTTAATTTCAGCGAAATCATCCGTGTTGTTTTCAATTTCAAGTTTCATGTCATGTTTTTTTACGGTAATGCGACCATCGGACAACAACATATTTGAGGGCATTAGGTTTGTAAAATATTTTGAATGAAAAACTAGTCTCGTATGCCTCAGTGGTTGCCCTGTTTTTTTATCATTAGACACTATACAATCATGAGTAGAATAATAAGTGTTCGAAATACGAAATGGATCATCTCCAAGATTGGAAAATTTCTTACAGGTGTCTTTTTTAAGCTTATACCGATAGTTATCCACTCTATCTTTTAACTTTAACGAAAACATACTAGTTATGTCTCTTATATTATCCATTGTTTTTTTATTGGTATCCCATACATAGTCGATTAAGGCAATCTCTCGATAATCTACAGAGTCGAACCTTTTCTTGTACTTAGCTTTTTCCTTTAAGCTTAAAAATCCTGATTTATCTACAACAATTGCTTCTTTAGCAATAGGAATCTCTTGTTTCTTAAGAGCATCCATATTTCTTTTATACTTAGTGATTTCATGAGTGACGGCTCGGATAATTTCCCCCCTCACTTTATCTGTTATGCCTATTTTTCTTAAGTCTCGAGCCGCATATTCTTTATACCTGCCCATATTAAATGTTACCAAGTACTTCCCCTGCTCAACTTCCCCATTCTCTTTTCGAGCAGGTTCCCAATTGTACAAAGTGCCTTTTAAATCAACAACACAGGGATACCTAAACATACCATCAGAGCAGACAGTAGCCGTATTGATAGTCTTAAAAAAATTAGAACCTTCAGAAGGTGTGAGGTTATTTAATTTGTAGCTCTCATTTCCCCTGCCAGTACTTCTAAGTCTATTAGCCGACGCTCCATAAGCTATCATTATTTTTCCATATTCCTTGACTAAATACAATGGTTCCCCAATAAAAGTAGGGTGCTCTTTCACTTTAATGTTCTTGGACTGATACTTTTTTGATGAATCAATACTCTTTGATCCACACCCTGTCACAAAAGCAACCATTAAATTTAATGCAATAAACAACCTAATTGTCTTACTCATTCCATTTATCATTTCCTCTCCCTCCATTCAAGGTAAGGTGGAACTATAATACCCCAAGAAGTTCAGACAATAAAAAATTGTGCAAAAAGGCGACTGCAAAAATGGGTCGGAGTGAAGTTCCCAAAGTTTCGGGTACGAAGTATACTTAGAATATAGTTTTCCAAATATGGGGTTAGGCAGCTTTTATACAGACAAATTATTTTCTGTAAACACCAAGCGTATTGTACGCTTTCTTATGCGCTGGTTTTGATATACGCTACAGCCTAGGAGTCTGTCGGACTTAAAGCAATTGGCTGCAAATTCATGGATATTGGTCGCTTTTTACCTGTATTTTCGTTGAATAGCGGTGCTATTCGTCTCAAATGCATCTAAAAACCACCGCAATCCCATAAATTTTCGCTACAATCGTTTAAGTCCGACAGACTCCTAGCCGTGACATAAGGAGGCGACTTTGCCTGAATCACTAAGCAAACATATCACTATGACTTCCCACGATGAGGCTTTAGCTAAGCTCAAACAAGATATGCGGATAATCAGTGATATTCCAACACCCGCTATAACAGCTAAACCACAACCCAACACCACAAAACAAGCAGCCAAACCAACTGGTAATGAAACAACAACGGCTTTGCATCATGTGGAATACCCATCTCGCGCATTGTATTTCATCAATGCATGGCGTATGCATGGTCATCTCATCGCTGATTTAGACCCATTGAAACTTAACCCACCCCATATCGCCCCTGATATGGAATTGGCATATTATGGTTTAAGTGAAAGCGATTTAGACACCGATTTCCCTACAGGTGATTTGCTTGCGCCTGCTACTTTGCCATTAAAAGAAATTATCAATATTTTGCAGCAAACTTACAGCGGTCATATCGCTCCTGAATTGATGCATGTGAGCAACACTGCCAAACGCAATTGGCTGCAACAAAAACTCGAATCTTCACGTTCTCAACCGCAATTGAATAGTGAACAACGCAAACATATTTTTAATATGGTGATGAAGGCGGAAGAATTTGAACGTTTCTTACACACCCGATATACAGGGCAAAAACGCTTTTCTCTTGAAGGTGGTGAAAGCCTGATTCCCATGCTTGATTGCCTGATTCAACGTGCTGGCAATAAAGGTGTAAAAGAAATCATTATGGGTATGGCGCATCGTGGTCGCTTAAATGTGCTTGCCAATATTTTGGGTAAATCACTAAGTGATATTTTCGCTGAATTTGAAGGTAATCAGTTTGTTGATACTGAAAGTGGTGCGGGTGATGTGAAGTATCATATGGGATTTTCCTCAGATATTAGTACAGACAGCGGCACAGTTCACCTATCTTTGGGGTTTAACCCATCCCATTTGGAAATTATTTCACCCGTTGTTTTAGGCAGTGTTCGTGCACGGCAATGTAGACGCAAAGATAATGCAAGGCGTGAGGTGATGGGGGTTCTTGTCCATGGCGATGCTGCATTTGCAGGGCAAGGCGTGGTTGCCGAATCCTTAAATCTTGGTGATTTATCGGGTTACAGAACAGGTGGTACGATTCATATCGTGGTCAATAATCAAATTGGCTTTACCACCAACCCTTTTGATGCACGCTCTACTTTTTATTGCACCGATGTTGCCAAATTGGTGCAAGCACCTGTATTGCATGTGAATGGTGATGACCCAGAAGCCTGCTGCATGGCAATGGAACTTGCTATGGATTATCGCCATCAATTCCGCAGTGATGTGGTTATTGATTTGGTTTGTTACCGTAGGCTTGGGCATAATGAGGCTGATGCCCCTGAAGTTACGCAGCCAAAAATGTACCAGCGCATCAAAAAGCATCCCACCGTACAAACCATCTATCGCCAAAAACTAGCGAATGAAGGTATTCAAAGCGAAGAAGAATCTATCAAAACAGCTAAAATGTTTCGCGAATGTTTAGATAGTGTGCGCAAAAATAATATGGCTTCACCGCAACAAGCTCCCAAACATGAAAATAGCCTGCATGGGCGTTGGGAGGGTTTTGTTAAACATAGTCATGAAGAGCCTGATACCACGGTATCTGAAGATAAGCTTAAAGCACTGGTGAAACGTGCTGTGCAAGTACCAGAGTCTTTTCAATTGCACCCTAAAGTGAAGAAAATTTATGATAATCGTATCCGTATGATTCATGATGATATGCCTATGGATTGGGGTTGTGCTGAAATGATGGCTTATGCATCCTTGCTTGATGAAGGTGGTTGGGTTCGCCTTGCTGGGCAAGATTCAGGGCGGGGTACATTTTTCCATAGACATGCCATTGTGTATGACCAACAAACAGGTAAAGGTTTTATGCCTTTGAAGAAAATGACCAATGGCACACTGTCTCGCTTTTTGGTGGTTGATAGCATGTTGTCTGAAATGGCAGTGATGGCTTATGAATATGGTTATTCCGTTGCTGAACCTCGTGCGTTGGTGATTTGGGAAGCACAATATGGCGATTTTGCCAATATGGCGCAGGTGGTGATTGATCAATTTGTTGCGGCTGGTGAATCCAAATGGAATCGCATGTCTGGTTTGGTATTATGGTTGCCACACGGCTACGAAGGACAAGGAGCCGAGCATTCATCGGCAAGGTTAGAGCGATTCTTACAACTGTGTTCCAATGATAATATGCAAGTGGTTTATCCAACCACACCAGCACAAATGTTTCACCTCTTAAGGCGGCAATACAAACATCACGTACGCAAGCCGCTCATTATCATGGCTCCTAAAAGTATGTTGCGCAATAAAGCCTCTACTTCCACAGTATCTGACTTGGTAACAGGGGCTTTTCAGCCTATTTTGGATAATACATGTGCGGGTACAGCACGACGTGTTATACTCTGTAGCGGTAAGGTATATTACGATTTACTCGAAGCACGGAACAAACAAGAAAACAATGATACACATATTATTCGTATCGAACGTTTATATCCTTTCCCTGCTGCTGAACTGACTGCAATCATGAAAAGGTACACCGATTGCAAAGAAGTGGTGTGGTTGCAAGAAGAGCCGATTAATCAGGGTGCATGGCGACAAATCAAACACATGATTCAAGAAGCATTGTTAAGCGAACAGGTTTTGTATGTGTTGGCTCGTGATGCTTTGGCAGCACCTGCTGTGGGGTCTATCAAACGACACAATGAAGAAAAAGAACATTTAATGACAGCAGCATTAGGCACGGACACCAGTCAACTATTAGAGTATAAAATGGGGTGGCATCATGTTTGAAATTAAAGTACCCAGCTTGGGTGAATCCGATACTGAAGCTACACTGATTTCATGGCTTAAAGATGTAGGCGATGAAGTGCATGTGGATGATATTATTGCTGAAATTGAAAGTGATAAGATTACCATGGAAATCACGGCTACTGAATCAGGTATCCTTAAAGAACAAATGGCTGCCGAAGAAGACACCGTAGAGCCTGGGCAGGTGATTGGTTTGATTGATACATCTGTTGATGTGGGTACTGCTGATGTAGCTGCTACAGAAGTAAACACTGCAGAAGCCAGTAAGCCTGAAGAAGAGGTGATAAGCCAAACGCAAGAGAGTTCCAGTAAAGAAGATGTTTCCACACCTCAAGCTATAGATGAAGCAGCAGCAGAGGGAATGGAACTTGCTGAACGCGAACAAATCAGTGTACCCATGACGCGTTTACGCAAACGCATTGCCACCCGCCTTAAAGAGGCACAAAACACAGCCGCCATGCTCACCACATTTAATGAAGTGAATATGCAGCCTATTATGGATATACGAAAACAATACCAAGAAGAGTTTACTGCTAAGTTTGGTGTAAAATTGGGCTTGATGTCGTTCTTCGTTAAAGCCTGTGCCTCAGCTTGCGCTGAGTTTCCAATTGTGAATGCTTACATTGATGGTGATGATGTATTGTATCATAATTATATTGATATGGGCATTGCTGTATCCACGGACAATGGTTTGATTGTACCTGTATTGCGTGATGCTGGTGTCAAAAGTTATGCCGATATTGAGCAAGGCATCATAGACTTGGCAGGTAAAGCCAGAGAAGGTGGTTTAAAGCCTGATGACTTACAAGGTGGAACATTCTCTATCACCAATGGCGGCATTTTTGGTTCCATGCTTTCCACGCCTATCTTGAACACACCACAAAGTGCCATTTTGGGTATGCATACCATTACCCAGCGATCTGTGGTTGAAGACAATGCGATTGTGGCAAGACCTATGATGTATCTAGCGATGTCTTACGATCACCGTTTGGTGGATGGTAAAGAAGCTGTGCAATTTCTTGTGCATGTGAAAAAAACGTTAGAAAACCCTAGTTTAGAAGCCATAGGATTATAATTTATCCCTTGAATATTCGTATGTTATAGTCCATATAGCATATTCATGCGATATACACCTTATCTTACCCCCTTCATGGTTCGCATATGGGGTGATACATGATGTATCACCCGCGGAGAGAGGGGAAAGACCATGAAAGTAAACACAGCTTTAGATCCAATGAGTTTATACATGAAAGAGGTTTCGCGTTACCAGCTTCTCACAGCAAAAGAAGAAATTGAACTGGCAAACCAAATTCAAGCAGGTGATGAAAAGGCTCGCACCACCATGATTAATGCAAACCTGCGTTTGGTTGTAAAAATTGCTCGTCGCTATATCAACCCTAGTGTGCCGCTCGAAGATTTGATAGAAGAAGGTAATATTGGTTTGATGCGTGCCGTTGAAAAGTTTGACCCTGAACATGAGTGCCGTTTTTCAACCTATGCTACTTGGTGGATTCGTCAAAGTATTGAGCGTAGCATTATGAATCAAGATCATACTATCCGTGTTCCTGTTCATGTTGCTAAAGAAATTAACAGCATGGGTCGTTATGTGAACCATTTGCGCAATACTTTAGGACGTGAACCCACTGAGAATGAAATTGCTATTAGCATGGGCAATACCAGAAAACGTGTGCAAGAGCTCAAAGAGGCCGTGGTACCTACCGATAGCGCAGACCAAACAATGTTAGGCACAGAAGACTTAACCTTATATGATATTATTGAAGATTGTACGGCTGAACAACCTTGCCACGAATTGAACAAAAACCTTTGTAAAGATTTGCTCGATGGCTGGCTTAGCTTTTTAAGCCAAAAAGAGAAAAAGGTCATGTCGCTGCGTTATGGTTTAGATCACCGCGATGACCCGTGGACACTTGAGGCCATTGGTGAACATATGGGTGTCACTCGTGAACGTATTCGTCAAATTCAAGTTGCAGCATTAAAAAAATTGCGTAACCTTCCAGAAGCACAGAATATGCTTTTGGAGGAACTTATTTGACCGCAAAACCAGCCTTACAACTACGCGATTATATCCGAAACATTCCAGACTTTCCTAAGCCTGGCATCAACTTCAAAGACATCAGCCCTCTTTTGGCGAATGGTGAAGCATTTTCAGCATGCACATCTGAGCTTGCTGTGCACATGCCTGATGATATTGATGCTATTGTCGGCATTGAATCGCGCGGTTTTTTGTTTGGTGCTGCCTTAGCCCAACAAACAGGTGTTGGTTTTGTACCCATACGCAAACCAGGAAAGCTTCCCGCTGATACTCATGCCATTGAATATGAACTTGAATATGGTACAGGTGTACTCGAAATTCATAGGGATGCCTTAAGTCAAGGTCATAAAGTTGTGGTGGTTGATGATTTATTAGCAACGGGTGGTACTGCAGCAGCTACCATTCAACTGATTGAGCAATTGGGTGCTGAAGTTGCGGCTTGTTTGTTTGTGATTGAATTGGACTTTTTGGTTGGTCGAAAAAGACTTAACCCTATTCCTGTACATAGTATTCTTCACTATTAAATAGAATGTGACTTATAAAGTATAGAAAAATTAAGCTATTTAACACCTTATATTCTAAAAAACTTATAGCAATCAATAAAAAAGGTTTTTCCTCCTTATAGCCCATATGGGGGATTCACACATTATTGCTTAAGACTAGACTTGCCTCACAGCTATATTTTAGCTGGTTTTGAAGTTAGAATGGAGTAAAAGATGACAATATTTTTTAGTCTAGAGGTGAAACGCAAACTAAAATTAACATTGTTTTTTTTAGGGTTTATTACATTTCAAGGGTGCACATTAGAAGGAGCATGTGAATATTATTATTCATCAACAAACAACTATTATTGTGATGATGTAAGTGATCCAAATTTACTTGGTATTTCAACAGCTTCGGATGTATGTTTTTATGGTGATGGCAATACTTTTCATGAGAGTTCTTCTTGCAATTCTATTGGATATAACATGCCTTCTAATGTTGGTGACTACCAATACAATGCAAACAAAGACCCTTCACCTTATGGTGCATATGCTTATGCCTCCAGTGGTGTAGGTGGCGGTGCCTCAACCGCAACATGTGACCCAAATACCGTCTGGACAGGTGCTCCTAATGATATCCAAGTAAGTACACAGTGCCAAGCAGCATGTGTATATGCAAATGCGGGTAATCAACAAGGGAAAAATGCTACATGTTCAATTGTCGCCCAATGGGGGGCAACAGCTAGTTGTTCTATTTGTCCATAACATCAATGAAGGAGTTGAATATGAATATATTAAAAATAATTACCTTGTTAATAGGGGTCACCTTTTCATCGCATGCACTAGCACAAACATTGTTGTTTGAAATGACTTACCCTGCAGATGAACAAGCATCAGGATGTGAAGTTCACCATGCTTTATATTTAAATGATTCTGAACAAGTCTCCATGCAATGGTTCGCCGAAAGTGTATGTTCTGGAGATGTAGTTACTAGTGAACAGGTTACATTCTCGCAAAACACCATGAAAGCTTGGCCAATATTGCTTCGTAAAGCAGCCGCATGGGCAGATAAAGATACTTTAGAAAAAGAAGTTACAATGCACCATTGGGGTAAACATATCTCTGTTAAAGCTCTTCGAGATATAAATATCCTAGGTGAGAAACATGTTTATTTCACAATTCAAAATAAAAGTTTCCCACTTGACCTTCAGCGTCCTATGTTGATTGACGTTTCTAACAAAGGTTGGAAAAAGTTGGCAGGTGCAATTGCTCAATATGTTTCTTTGCACCCTTAAACTTTATGTACGTAAACGCAGGCAATTTTGCCTGTGTTTACAACATTAGATCAGCTAGAAACTCTGACTATAATAAAGAATGAAAGACCTTTTCAGCCTGTTTAATCAACACCTTTTCTACATCATCACGCTTTATATCTAATCCAAGCTTAGCCAAAGATGTGACGGGTGCATCCTGCATACCACATGGTACAATGCCTTTAAAATGATTCAAGTTGGGGTTGATATTTAAGGCAATGCCATGCCATACCACCCAACGCCTACAACGCACGCCAGCAGCAGCTATTTTCAAACCATCCACCCATACACCAATACCTCGTGAGTCTCGCTCAGAATCCACACCCAAGTCTGCCAATGTACGTATAATCATTTCTTCTAAACGCCAAATATGTTGATGCAAGTCTTGCTCTTGGCTTAAGTTTGCCACCACATAACATAACAACTGCCCAGGGCCATGATAAGTTACTTCACCACCGCGACCAGTTTGAAATACGTCAATAATATCACCATCCACTTCTCGGGTTAGTACATCTTGTGGTTCACCTGAAGTGCCTAAAGTATAAGTTGGCGGGTGTTCTGTGAGTATCAATTGAAACCGACCATCGCCAGCGAGCATGGCATCACGCAAAGCTTCCTGCTCGGCCATGGCATCTGGGAAATATTGTTGTTGATGCCGAATGATATGTTGTTGCTCAAAACTCATCTTGGCAAAACCTGCATAAACTTAATGATTGTACAACACCAATGAATTTTTATTCACGTTGGCGGACAGGAAAATAGACTTTGAATAAGCTACCCATGTTCGGACCAGTTTTGACATGAATTCTACCATCATGTTTCTTAATCACCTTTAGTGCCCGTGCCAAGCTCATGCCTTTAGCGTCTGGTTTGGTTGAGAAATTGGGTTCAAAAATATGTTTTTGCGTTTCCGCATCCATACCAACACCATTATCTTGCACAGATAACATCACATATTCTTCATCCAAGCCCGTGCTTTTGTGTTTTAACATAGTTGTGCGCACATAAACTGTAATGCTGTCACCTTCTTTTGTTGCTTCAATAGCATTATCCATCATGCAGGATAATAGTTTCAAAACCTGCTGTTTATCACCCATACACATGGGTAAATTTTTCATAATATCATAGGTAAATACTCTTGGTTTATCCACAAACATACGCTCATATTGTTGCATGACTGACAGTGCCAAATTAGCCAAAGAAAAAGGTTGGAATGCCTCAATATTAGCAGAGTTTTTGTCGTTGGTTATGAATGTTTGCGCGGGTTTATTTTTAGGGTTAGTTTTTAGTATTTCATACTGATTTGTATCAGCTAGCACATTGGGGTAAACACATAGCATAAACATTTGCTGTTCAGGTAAATATGCTGCATTGATAAGCGCGGATAACAATGTGCCATGTTGATGCTTTAATTCTGCTTTATAGTGATGTACCACGCCTTGCTCTTTTACCTGCTTAAGAAAAGATTGCTGTGCGGCCGTATCCATCCAAAGTGCTTGCATATCCATCAATAATAAGCTGTTTTTATTGTAGCCAAACATGGCAGCAAAGCTTGTATTGGTTTCTAAGAAATGCCCATGCAGGTCAAGAGCTGCATACCCACAGTCTATCAGTTCAAGCAGGGTGCTATTAGGCGTTGAAAAGGTATTGTGAGCCATGGCTTTGACCCAAAATTAGGCAAGCTGAAGTGAATCTATCGCTATATTCTAAAGAATTCATAAAAATTAGTATAGCAGCTTATGCAAATAATTTCTAGTTTTACCCTACAAAAAACATAGCTTTTTCCTGCAGTTATTGTATTGGCAATGCTTTTGCTTTAATTTCGCATAAGAACTGTGGAGGAAGCATGTCTATATCACCACTATTGCTGATAACATTACTGTTTGGATTTCATATATCTGCACTTGCTACCGAAGATATAAGCTTGGATAGGCTAATGCTATTGCATGATATTTTTCCTGAACAATCCTTGCGCATAGATAATCAATTATTAGAGTCATCAAACACCAATCAACAAGAAAAAACAAATGTTTCTCCACATCAGATACCTCAAATAGCACCACCCTATCGCGTATTGATTGATGTGCGTAGCAATCACTCTGATGGTGCGCAAGATTTTGATACGTTGATTTCACTAGCTAAGAAACGGCATTTGGATGCTATCGCTTTTACCGAACATGACCGATACAGTATTCGTTTCGGCATTGACCCTGTACCTCATATTTTGGGCTATAGTCAAGAGCACCCCTCTTTATATCAAACGGGTATTGATAACTTTTTCACTGATTTAAAGCGTGTTCAGCAGCAGTCGAATATCACGGTATTTGCAGGCACTGAATCTACCCCAGGTTATGATTGGCAAGGCATACCCTTCAAAAACTTAAGCTTGCATAATGCTGAAAAACATTTGATTACATTGGGGGTTAAAACACCTGAAAATATTACCCAACTAAGCAGTTACACCTTAGAATATGGCTATGGTAATCAAGAGCTTTCACTGGTGTTTTGGTTTGTTTTTATTTTTGGGCTTATTTTTATCCTGATGCGCAAGAAAAAGCGGAGCATTGCTTTATTGCTTGCAGGTTCATTTATTGCTTTTATGACCACATGGTTAATGAAACCAAAAATTGACCCCGATCAAGCCTTTATTGAATCAGCACATGCGCAAAACTTGTTTGTTATTTGGACACATCCCGGCACCAAGTCTGGTGTACGTCAAGGACCCATGGGGGTTCTTTTGAAGACTCCACCTTACAATCGTGATGTGTTTCAAGCCACCACTGCCGATGCTTTTGCCGCCACTTATGGTGATAATGATAACAATACCATTGCAGGTGGTTTATGGGATCAATATATGATGGATTATTTGGCAGGTTATATTGGTAAACCCATTTGGGCAGTGGCTGCAGGCGATTATCACAAAGAAGGACAATCAGGTGAATTTTTGGGTAATTTTCCTATGGATGTATGGGCAAAAAGCAGCAAAGGAGATGATATTTTAGCCGCTTTAAAACAAGGGCGTATGGCAGCGTGGCAAATGGGCAAACAGCATAACTTAAGCCTCAATACCTTATCACTGCTTTATACTAACCCTGAAACTCAAGAAACAGAAACCATGTTTGCAGGCGATACGGCGGTGGTGAGTGCCAATGTGACCTTGGTCACCAGCCTTAAAGAGATGGATGCGACAAAGTCAGCCATACAACTTAAAGCACAATGGATTGTAGATGGTCAAGTTGTAGGACATATCATGTTGAGTAGTGATATGCAAAGCCCACAAAGCTACCCACTGCACTTGTCTGCAGGGCGGCATGTGATACGTTTGCAAATACCAGCCCAGCAAGGTATTCGTATGGAAGCCAATCCATTTTTAGTGCATGTGCGTGAACAATAAGGGGAATACTTGAAAATTATTACCATTCATCAGCCCAATTATATGCCTTGGTCAGGTTTTTTTCATAAATGGAAGTTTGCTGATGCCTTTGTCATTTTGGATACCGTACAATTTCATAAGAATGAATGGCAAAACCGCAATCGTATTAAAACCAAACAAGGTGAACAGTGGATTACTGTACCTGTGACCTATCGCTTTCCCCAGACCATTCAAGAGGTGGGCATTGCACCAAACAATTGGGCAAAAAAACAAATTGCGAGCATTGAACAAGCTTATGCCAAGTCCCCCTTTTTGGATGAATACTGGCAGCCCATCAAAAACATTTTGCAGCAAAAACATGATAAACTTGTTGATTTAAATGTGGCTATCATTCGTGCGCTCGGCGATATGTTGGGCTGCACTTCTCCCTTGCTCCTTGCTTCAGATTTGCCTGTGGATATATCCGACCCAACAGAGCGACTTATAAGCATCACTCAACATTTACAAGGTGATGTATATCTTTCTGGTGCAGAAGGACGCAACTATTTGCAATCATCCGCATTCATTGATGCCAATATCAAGCTACTATTTCAACAGTGTTCACCACCCAATTACCCGCAAATGCATGGTGATTTTATACCTTATTTGAGCGTGCTTGATGTATTGCTCAATATCGGCGAAGATGCCAAAGCTTTGATTGCTAATATGGGAGATATGCAGCCATGAAAACAATACTTGCCCTTGCTCCACATCCTGATGATTTAGAAATCGGTTGCGGTGGAACCCTTGCTGAACATGCCAACCGTGGTGATGAAGTACATATTTATGTTGCCACATCAGGGCAGGTTGGTGGTGATGCTGCTGTTCGCCGCGCTGAACAGGAAGCTGCTGCCAAGATTTTAGGTGTTCAACAAGTGCACTGGGGTGATTTTGAAGACACTCATTTGCCTGCTTCCAGCCAAGATTTGATGGCATCGCTAGAAAAAATCGTGCAACAAATTAAACCTGATACCGTATACGTGAATCATCTTGATGATACCCATCAAGATCACAGGGAAATGGCATTGGTTGCCCGCTCTGTGACTCGTTATATCCCCAATGTGTTGTGTTATGAAACACCTTCAACCATTGGTTTTGAACCTACCGTATTTATGGATACGCATGATACATTAAGGCTTAAACTTAAAGCTTTAGAGGCACATCAATCACAAGTAGAACGTACTCGTATTAGCCTCAATATCATTGAAATTGCTTTGGCAACATCCCATTTCCGTGGTGTGCAGGGTAAAATGTCTTGTGCTGAAGCATTTATGCCGATTCGGATTCGTTTATAATCATGTACATCCCCCATTCCCGACCATATTTTGGGCAAGTTCATATTGATGCTGTGCAACACGTCATTACATCTGGTGTATTGGCGCAGGGCGAAGCTACGCATGCACTAGAACTTAATTTACAACGTCAATTATCAGGGCAAGAAGTACTGGCTGTTGATTCAGGCACATCGGCATTGATGCTTGCTATTCGTGCACTCAGCAAGGGTAAACAACATCCGCGCGTGGGCATACCTGCTTATGCCTGTGCCTCGTTGTTGTTTGCCGTCAAAAATTCAGGTGGCATACCTGTATTGATGGATTGTAATGCAAACCTCACCCTAGATGCCAAACAAGCCCATCATACCGCCAAAGATTTGGATATTTTGGTGTTGGTTCACCCTTTTGGTATGATTGAACCTTTGGTTGCTGAACATTTTGATTGTCCTGTGATTGAGGATATTGCCCAATCGGCAGGTGCAATATGGCAAGAAAAAGCTGTGGGCACGTTTGCCGATGTTTGTATTGGTTCTTTTTACGCTACCAAACCTTGGGGTGGTGCATATGGTGGGTTTATCAGCAGTAAAGATGAGTCTCTCATTCAATCTATCAGTAAAATGACCAACCCAGACCAAGCAGATTTACAACAAGATTATGTTGGGCATCATCAGTTATCCAATATACACGCAGCTTTAGCCCAAGTACGACTAGACCATGCGGACGCTGAGCAGCAGCAACGTCAAACATGGGTAACGAGATACCATGAAATCTTAGCTAACTATAGCAGTGTCACACCCATCACAGGCATACAAGGAAATCACTTTCGTTATATTATTCACAGTGAACAAACTGCAAAAGATGTGATTCAAACATTGCAACAGCTAGGCATAAACGCCATGCGTCCAGTGCAACAACCCTTGCACCATGCAAGCAGTGATGCAAACTGCCCGCAAGCTGATGAGGCATGGCAATATTGTGTGTCCCTGCCTTTGCTGCATGATATGAACGAACAAGAATTTTCACTTCTACAACAAGGACTTGCAACATGCTTCAAACCATAGATCATGCTTATACACGCTGGTTTGCCTTATGCGCAGGTCTGTTATTGGTTGCGCCTTGGCAAGTCCACGGCTTATTAACGCATAGCCTTTTTCTGTTTTTCGCCAGCCTATTATTGACCTATGCTTTGATGCCAACTGTGATTTATGCAGCACACCGTTGGGATGCCTTAGACTATCCTGATGCACGCCGTGTACATGCCCAACCCACGCCTCGTATTGGTGGTTTGGCAGTGATTATTGCAGTCAATGCAACCTTATTGCTGAATTTTAACTACTCTATCGAATTTAAAGGTGTGGTTATATCTGCGCTGATTGTAGGCGCATTATCTTTAAGGGATGACATCAAAGAATTGTCTGCCAAAATCAAACTTATGGGTCAGTTTATCGCAGTGGCTGTATTAATGTATTGCGATGTGGTGATTCACTTTGCGCCCGATACTTGGTGGGGGCATGGGCTAGAATATATTATCACTGCGGTATGGGTTATTGGTGTTACCAACGCATTCAATTTTTTGGATGGCATCAATGGTTTAGCAGCATCATTAGCCGCAGTCACATGTTTACTCATGGGTATGCTGGCTTGGCATACTGACCAAGCGTATATGTTGTACTTATGCTTGGCAGTTGCTGGTGCTGCTATCGGTTTTTTACCTGACAACGCACGTTACCAAAGCGCACCTCGTTCTTTCTTGGGTGACGTAGGCAGTACTTATCTAGGCTGGGTCATGGCATCGATTGCTGTCATGGGTGATTGGTCTGGAGATAGTGCAATCAAAGCCTATGCCGCACCATTGCTGATTTTTTCAGTAATGATTTTTGATATTATTTATACAACCGTTGCCCGTATTGCACGTGGTGATGTGCATAACTTCCGTGAATGGATTGAATATGTGGGTAAAGACCATTTGCACCACAGATTGATGGATTTAGGTTGCACACAAGCCCAAGCAGTCGTTCTTATCCTAAGCTTTTCCATATTGATGGGGCTTGCCGCATTGGCTCTGATTAAAAGCCCCATGATTACCGTAGTCTTATTGCTTGCCCAAGCGGTTATATTTTATCTGGTATTAAGCTTTTTTATGTTACGTGTGAAAAAAGATGACTGAATCAACACTTATTCAACGTTGGCAACATGTACAATCCAATATGGGTGATGCCCAATTGGTTGCTGTCTCCAAATATACTTCTGATACCAATATAGAAACATTATTAGAAGCAGGTCATTTGGACTTTGGTGAAGCAAAACCGCAAAACTTACGCGATAGAGCACAGAAATATCCGCAAGCTCATTGGCATATGATTGGTCCACTACAAAAGAATAAAGCCAAATATATTGGTCGCTTTGCTTATATGTGGCACTCCTGTTGTGATATTGAAGCTGCAAAAGAGGTCGCCAAACATATTGAAGGCCGTAGACTACCCGTCTTTGTGCAGGTCAATATTTCAGGTGAGCCTCAAAAACAAGGCATTCAACCTGATGATGTGCTCTTGTTTTTACAAAAGCTCGACCTTATAAAAGAGCTTGAAGTCATTGGTTTGATGGGTATGGCTGCCAAAGGTGGAGGTGCGAAAGTGGCATTCTCCTTGTTAAGACAATGTAGAGATGCTGCCATAGGGCAGTATCCTCATGTGCAAGGCTTATGCATGGGCATGAGTAATGACTGGCGCATAGCGATAGAAGAAGGAGCGACCATGATTCGGGTTGGCTCAGAAATTTTTGGACAAGATTAGGTGACTATGAAGCAACAAAAGATAACATTTATCGGTGGCGGAAATATGGCAGAAGCCTTGATTGCTGGGCTTGTTAAAGCTGGGCATTATGCTGAAAACATCACAGTAACGGATACTAGTGAACCACGTTTAGCAGAGCTTGCTGGGCACTATGGTATTCAAACATCAACGCATAATATTGATGCTGTTGAAAGTGCCCAAGTCATTGTTTTGGCTGTTAAACCACAGGTGATTGAAAGTGTTTTAGCTGAAATTGGCAATCGTATCCCAGAAGGTGCGACAGTTGTTAGTATTGCAGCAGGTGTGGGTGTTCAGAAAATAAAAGATTATGCCCGTCGTGATCATCTAGCCTTGATTCGTGTTATGCCCAATACGCCTGCATTATTGGGTGCTGGTATGTCTGTATTGTTTGGTGAAACCGAGCAGCAGCATAAAGATATTGCTGAATATATTCTTGGTGCATCAGGTGAAACTGCATGGGTGGATGATGAGCGTTTATTACATGCCGTGACTGCTGTGTCAGGCAGTGGCCCTGCCTATTTCTTTTTGCTTGCTGAAACATTGCAAGCTGCAGGTGAGACATTAGGCTTACCTAAAGATTTAGCTGTTAAACTTGCCAATCAAACCGCTATGGGTGCAGGTAGAATGCTTGCAGAAAGTGGTAGGGATGCGGCAACACTAAGGGCACAAGTCACAAGCCCTGGTGGTACTACACAAGCCGCACTTGATGCCATGTATGAAAGTGAATTTCCAACAGCAGTACGCAAAGGGGTGCAAGCAGCAAGCAAGCGGTCTAAGGAGTTAAGCTAATGTTTATATTGGGTTATTTATTGCAGGCACTTGCTAGCATTTTGAGTATTGTTCTGTTCCTTGCTAAAATCGTCATTATTGCACGCGCTGTATTGTCATGGGTATCACCCGACCCTTACAATCCTATTGTGCGCATGATTAACCAAATGTCTGAGCCCATCTTATTTCCCATCCGTAAACGCGTTCCCTATTTTGGGGGCATGGATTGGTCGCCTATCATCGCCATCATCGCCATCATTTTCTTGGAAAGCTTTTTGGTACAAACCTTGAATCGTTTGGGTGCTAGCTTCCTTTAAGCTTTCAGTGAGCCCTTTTCAAACACCACACGCCCATCTTTAAGCGTGTATTGCACTTGCCCAGTCATGGTTCTGCTATGCCAAGGGGTATTGCGACCTTTAGAGAAAAGCTTCTCGCGGTCGAGTGTCCATTCCGCTTGAGGGTCAAAGATACAAATATCCGCAGCATTGCCTTGAGATAGCGAACCTTCAGGAATATTTAATAGTTTCGCAGGGTTAGATGTCATTTTGGCAATTAAGTCAGACATGGAAAGCACGCCTGCCCGTTCTAAATCTAACGAAATAGGTAGCATGGTTTCCAAGCCCACAATGCCAAATGCCGCGCATGATAAGCCACAGCGTTTATCATCTTCATGATGTGGTGCATGGTCTGTGGCAATCACTTCAATCGTGCCATCTCTTAACCCTTCAATCACAGCCAACCTATCTTCTTCCGTGCGTAAGGGTGGGCTCATTTTGGCATCTGCATTAAAATTGAGCACTTCATTTTCAGTCAAAGCAAAATGATGTGGGGCTGCTTCTGCGGTTACTTTCAAACCTTGTTTTTGCGCCAAACGTACTTGCTCAACTGCGCCTTTACTTGAAATATGCGCGACGTGATAGCGTGCATCAGCACGGCGAGTCAGCATAATATCTCGCGCAATCATGCTATCTTCGCCTTCTACGGGCATACCTTGCACACCAAGTTGAGTCGATACCCAGCCTTCATTCACAGAGCCGCCATCGGTTAATTGTTTTTCTTCTGCATGTTGGATAATCAGATACCCAAAACTGGATGAATATTCCAATGCTTTACGCATCACGCCTGCATGCCAAATCGGTTTACCATCATCAGAAAATGCAACCGCACCAGAACGCGATAGTTCTCGCATTTCGGTTAATTCCGTGCCTTTAAGGTTTCGCGTTACGGCACCAATAGGGCGCAAATTACATAAACCAATTTCTTTTGCTCGTGCAATGACTTGCAACACAATACCTGCATGGTCAATGCATGGTTCAGTGTTGGGCATGGTACAAATCGTGGTGATACCGCCTGCCACCGCAGCTTGCGAACCCGACTCAATATCTTCTTTCCACTCTTCGCCAGGCTCTCTTAAATGCACATGCATATCAATCAAACCTGGGCAAACAATCAATCCTTTGGCATCAATGGATTGTTTTGCCGAGCCATCAAATTTACCAACCCCTGCCACTGTTCCGTTTTCAATCCAAACATCACAGACTTCATCAATATTGTTTGCTGGGTCAATCACACGACCGTTTGTAATTAGAATATCAGTCATTTTTATTCACCACGAAGCACACGAAGAACACGAAGTTTTTCATAGCACTACCCTTTTAATGCCGTTTTTTAATAATTTTGTATTGAAGTTAATCAATAGCCCTGTTGGAATATTGGCTAACTTCATATACGTCATCAATTGTGCCTGGTGGATAGGTAATACTTTTTCTACAGCTTTAAGCTCTACAATCAGCATATTTTCTATCAACAAATCAATATGGTATGCACAATCAATTTCAATCTTTTTATATTGTACAGGCAGTGAAGCCTGTTGTTTAAAACTTATATTTCTCTCTTTTAGCTCATACGCCAAAGCTGCTTCATAAGCTGACTCCAACAGCCCTGCACCTAAATTCTTATGAACCTCCAAAGCAGCACCAATCACACAGTTAGACAAATCATCAAATTCCATCTTCGTGCCCTTCGTGGTTCAAAACAATCATCCCTCTGTTGCCCTCACTTACTTGATTTGCAGAATCAATCACACGACCATTTGTAATTAAAATACCTGTCATATTAGTTCACCACGAAGAACACAAAGTTTTTCACAGCATTATCCTTTTTTATCAAGTTTACTGCTTGTATGAATATTTAAAACTACGTTAACCACATGACTGGATAAACCTCTATACTCACCTTCGTGCTCTTCGTGTGCTTCGTGGTTCAAAACAATCACTCCTCTGTCGCCCCACCGCATAGTGCTGTTAAAGCAGCCATGCGCACTGCTACGCCATGCTCAACTTGTTCTAAAATTAGGCTTTTCATAGAGTCCGCTACATCTGTAGCAATCTCAACGCCGCGATTCATCGGCCCTGGATGCATGACCATGCAATGGTCACCCGCAGCTTTCAGGCGTTTCATATTTAAGCCATAGGTTTCATGGTATTCTCGAATGGATGGAAAACAGCAATTGGTGGTTAAACGCTCGGTTTGTACACGCAACATATAAAGAATATCTGTGCCATCCAAGGCTGCATCAAAATCATGAAACACTTCGCAACCATAGTTTTCTACAAAGGCAGGCAATAATGTCTTAGGCGCAACAATGCGCACGTTATATCCCATAATTTTGGCGGCTAACATATGCGAGCGAGCCACCCGTGAGTGGGCAATATCACCAACAATAGTCATGGTTTTGCCTTGTATATCGCCCATACTGCGTTTAAGCGTAAGTAAATCGGTTAAAATTTGTGTGGGGTGTTCATGCGAACCGTCACCTGCGTTAATTAAGGCAGTATCTTCTAAAAACTCCGATAAAAACTCGCAAGTCCCAGCCACAGAGTGACGAATCACCAACACATGGGGTTGCATGGCGGCAAGGGTTTGCCCTGTATCCAATAAACTTTCACCTTTTTTGGTGGCTGATGTAGAAGCTGAAATATTGATGACATCAGCAGATAAACGTTTGCCTGCAATTTCAAAGCTGGTGCGGGTGCGGGTAGAGTTTTCAAAGAAAAGGTTAATTACTGTGCGCCCACGAAGTGTGGCATCTTTTTTGACACTGCGACTATTAATGTCGATAAAATCATCACCCAAGTTGACCAATGATGTGATTTGTTCTCGGTTAAGGTCGCCGATGCCAAATAAATGTTTAAGTCCAAATAAAGGTTTAGGCATGTTTTTTCTCCGTTAAGGATTGGTTTGCCGCAATAAAATCTTCTAAAAATACAGCCGCTGCTGTTTGATCAAGCTTGGCACGCATTTTTTTCTCGTTTAAACCTTGGGCAAACAATCGCTCTTTGGCTGTCCACGTTGAAAGGCGTTCATCTTGAAAAAGAATAGGTAAATCAGTGGTTTTAGATAGTTGAGCAGCAGCTTTTCGGCAATCTTCTGCTTGGCTACCTTCTGTGCCGTCCATATTTTTTGGTAAACCAACCACCAAGGCTTTGATACCATATTCAGCAGCCAATTTATTGACTTGGCGTGGCCAACCTTGGTCATTGCGGAATAAACATGTAATACCACGACAAGAAAAACCTAAACGGTCGGAAACAGCAACACCAATGCGTTTCCCGCCAATGTCGAGTGCGAGAAGAGGTAGTGAAACCTCAGAAATTGAGCAAGATTTGTTGTTCATTAAAACCCAATTCTAACAATGTTTCGGTGCATGCGTCCACCATCACATTCATACCAGCCAAACAAACCACCGTATTATCTGGGTTTGGCGCATCTGCTTGCAGTGCATGTTGCACATAACCTACAGGGCCATGCCAATCATCATGCCCTGTTGCCAAAGAAATACTGACCTGAATATCATGTTCAGCAAGGCTTTGTAATTCATCGGTTAACAAATGATGCATAGCACTCAAAAAACCTGCATAAATAGCCACAGTTCCATAATTTTCACGGTGTTCAATCATATCTAGCCATACACTACGCAAGGGTGCAATGCCAGTGCCAACACCCATTAGAATGACATTTTTTCCTTGATGTTCCGATAAATCAAACCCTTTGCCCATAGGGCCTTCCACTTCAACTTCTGCGCCTACTTTAAGTTTCACTAAGGCATGAGATAAAGGGTGAACACCTTTGATTACAAATTCATATTTGGCAGTATCATGGGGGCTGGATGCAAGGGCAAAATAGGATGCGGGCAGCTCAGGTTGACTGGGCAGGCTCATACGCACACATTGTCCTGTAATAAATGTTGGTAAACTTTGATGTGGAAGTGGTTCAAAGGTGAGTTTAACAACAACATCATCGCATGATGTATCAGTAAGACGCTCATGCTGCGCTAAGCGCAAACGAAAAGAAGACGGATTGGACAAAGATACCCTCCAAGGTTAAAACCACCGCAAGTATGATAGAGGATGGTCAAGGATGCAAAATGTAACATGTGTGGAGCTAAGAATCCCTTTTAAAGCCATCAGTGAAGATGCTTTTGCGCAACTTAAATCAGCCTTTGATGCCCTTGGCGGCTCTGAAGAAAGCGATGTGTTGACGGGTGAAGCTGCCCATGTGGCATGGTTTGAAGTCAGTGATAATCAAGAAGAGCAATACTTACGCCTTAAAACAGCCGCCCAAGTGTTGGGTGTAAACGAGCAAGATATTTACATCGCCACCCTAAGCGATGATTGGGCTACCGCATGGCAAGACCATTGGAATGCTATGCCTATCGGCAAATCCTTGTGCGTGCGCCCTTCGTTTTGTGAAGCTTTGCCCGATAGAGCCATCGATGTGGTGCTAGACCCTGGTCAGGCTTTTGGTACAGGTACACACCCCACCACCTATTTATGCCTTGAAGCCATTGAAGACTATTGCGCCAAACAACCACCACAAAGTTTGTTGGATATGGGTGCAGGTTCTGGTTTGTTGGCAATCGCTGCGGGTAAAATGGGTGCGAAAGATATTGTGTGTATTGATTATGACCCGCTTTCTGTGGAAGCTTGTAAAGTGAACGCAAGCATCAATGATGTGTCTTTAAGTTCTATTTTGGGTGATACGCCAGCCGCACGTACATTTGAATTGGTTGTTGCCAATATCTTGTTTCAGCCTTTGCTCGATATGGTGCAGCCGCTGGCAGCAAGTGTTGAAAAACATTTGATTTTATCAGGTGTCTTAGACAGCCAAGTTGAAGCACTCATTGCCGCATACCAAACCCAAGGTTTAAGCCATGCCCGCACTCGCCTGAAAGAAGAATGGGCAGTGGTTGAATTTATCCGCTAAGCCCATATGAAATAACCTCACCACTTGATGCTTATGACAAGAAATGATTATTTTGGGATTAGGTGATTAAATGAAAATAAGGGCAACCAACAAAGGGGCTAGGACTTTTTTATCTTATTAAAGGGCTGTATCCCGTTTTTCTGCGTTTGACATTCCAACAAGCTCGCTTCACATTGCAACAATGAAAGTATGCATGTAAACATGCATACCTCATTTTAGCCTTAATATGTTAATAATGAGGAAAATATGTCCACCTATAGGAGTCAATAATGTGTAATACTGTTTACTCCTATTGGTATAGTTAGGCAAACAATAGAGATTACACTTTGAATACTTTAAACACGATACCTCGGCCATTTGTATATCTTGTCGACTCGCCATCGAATCAAGATCTATACAGCGGGTACAGTATTGGTATGGCGTTACGGGACGCTTTAAATTCCATAAATATACCGTGCATATATCGTTTGGCCACAAATAGAGAAATGTTCAATTTCTCAATGAATCAAGGGTTAAGTGAAGCAATAAATCAATTTCAGACACAGCCAAACGTTCATTCATATCCCTTTATCCATTTCTGCTCTCATGGCAACCCGGATGGTATTGCATTAACTAATGCTGATTTTATAAATTGGCAACAACTTCGTCAGTCGTTAATGAATCATAATATTGTCAAGGGGTATAATCCATATATCTGCATGGCATCCTGCAATGGTTTCGACGCCACAAAGATGGTTAATGCGTTTGATTCGGTTTTTAATCTACTAATTGGAAACACGGGAGTTGTATTAAAATCAGATCTTACAGTTGGCTATCTGTCCTTTTATAATCACTTCTTTTACAAACAAGCTACATTCGATCAAGCTGTACAGGCAATGCGTGTAGCATCAGGAGACCATAACTTCTTTTATACAATCGGAGAGGACGTAAAAAACCAAATACTTGCGCAAGTAAATCCACCGCAGCCATGTATATAAATTGCCTAACAATGCCCTTAACGCGGACGGATAAGGGGTCAGAGTGAAGTTCAGAGCCCTTTTTAGATTCCTACAACAAACTTTCAACCAATTCATAACCCCAGATGAGACCTTGGTTTCATAAAATCAAATGACTGCGTTCATTGCATTTGAGCGTAGCATAATGAAGAAACTCCCTTACTCTTTACTGAATGCTGTGTTTTACCTTGCCAGTAATGGTTTCTATCCCAAGCAAGGATGCAATAAAGAAGAGCGGGCAGTGATGGTAATTATACGCTAGGCTTGCCGCCATGCTTGCTGATGTTCAACTCAAATTCACTCATATTTATATCCCTGCCATGCTTGTGATTTGGTTGGGGTTATTTATCGATAGTACATGGATGACCCAATACATCAGCTATGGGCAAGGTATCACCAATATTTTGGTTGCGGCTGTCTTTTTATGGATATTTTTTAAGACATCAAAGGTGACAAGGATATTGATGTTTTTTGGTGTGTTCATTGCCTATGCAGGTGAAGTCACGCTGTCGCTAGGTTTGGGTATGTACACTTATCGCTTAGAAAATGTGCCGCATTATGTGCCTTTGGGGCATGCTATTGTTTATGCTGGCGTGTATTACATCACCAAAGAACCTTGGGTGCGCAAGCATCAGCAAGTTATCATCCGTGTGCTGTATCCCACCATGATACTTTATAGCTTGGCATGGTTGGTTTTTGCCAATGATGTGTTTGGTTTTATGTGTATGTTAGCCGTTGTCTTATTGTTCAAACGTATGCCAGAAACCAAATTATTTTTCTTAGTCATGTTTTTTATGGTGGTTTACCTTGAAATTTTAGGCACACACTACCAGTGCTGGGTTTGGCCACCTGTTTGGTTTGATGTGTTTACATGGGTACCTAGTGCCAATCCACCCAGCGGCATTGGCGTGGTTTATTTTGCTTTTGATGCTGCATGTTTGTTGGGTTATAAACTCTTAAACATCAAGAAATGGCATCGGTTCCGCAGCATTCAACGCGCACAGCTTAACAGTGCTACATCATAATACGGTTGATAACTTTTATGATTTATTTGGCTTGGTAAGTTTGTATGAGTTGGGCAGTGGCAACATGACCATTGCGCTGTGCCAGTTCAGAAGCGGTTAATCCTTCGCTGTTGCGCGATAAGGTATAAGCACCTTTTTCCAACAATAATCGTACAATGGCTATATACCCACGTTCTGCAGCATGAATCAATGGTGTGCCAAGGTCGGGATATGCACCATGTTTGAGTAGTAGTTTAACAATTTGAATATGCCCATGCATACAGGCGGCTTCAAGGGGCGTGATTTGATTGACAGGGTTGATGTCTGCACCAGCTTTTATCAGGGTCTCAACAATATCGTAGTGCCCATTGGCAGCAGCAACGGTAACAGGCTTAAACTTACGGTATGCTCTTGACCAGTTGGGATTTACGCCTTGTTTGAGTAATGACTCTACTTGCGCAAGGTCGCCTTGTTGCGCTGCAAAAAGTAAAGCCTCTTCTTCGGGTGTTTTTTCCCAGATATATTGCCATTTATAGAATGTTTGCGTGGTAACACGGTGAGATGCTTCATCCGTGACATCAAAGTGGATAAAAGTGTCATCCAAGCGATGGGTAACTTGATAGGTTTTTCCAGCTTGTGCTGTAAAACGAACAAAACCATGATCACTGTTGTCTCTATCACTGTATCCTAAGGTGATCATGGTATCGCCTGCTGGAATCATGAATTCACCAAAGGCATGAAGTTTCCAGTATTCACGTTTTTCATCTATGGGAAACCCATTGATGGTAAAGGGTTTGATTGCAGCTTCAGTTATACCAAATAAATGGATACTACCTGCGTCTTTTGGTTCCATATATAGTTTAGCATAAGGTTTGTCGGTAGTTGTGTCGGTAAAATAAGTACGGTCGGTGCTGGCACAGCTACTGAGTAAAAGTAGAAATACGGTTAGAATATACTTTATCATGGTTGAATCGGGGTAACCGCAGGGTAGCGGTAATATTTATAATCTTTGTCTTGGTAAGGGAATAAAGGAACAACCCAAACTGCTACACCTGTTTCTTTATCAAAATCAGTCACCAACAATGCGCCATCCTGGGCTTTGGTCAACGCAGTGATGCTGGTGTGGTTGGCAATAGCAAAAGGCGTGCTGGGCATATAGCTTATTTCTTTTTGAATATATTGAGCCTTGCAGGTGAAGTCTTTGCCCTGAACCCATGTGATTTGATATGCTGCCTTGCCTTTACTGTTGAAAGTGATGGTAAGCTTTTTGTCATGAACTTTGGACAATGTGATGCTATTCACCCATGCGTGTTTTAAGAAAGCAGAGTCGGGTATAAAGTATTCAAAAAACTGGCTTAAATAAAGTTTTCGTGTTTCAGAGCTTTCACCTGTGTTGTTATATGTACCGCTAAGGTCAATACAGCCTTGTTTGGGAGAAGATACTGGCTTTACCCAAGACGGTGGAGTCTCGGGTTTGTCTGTGGACACACAACCCAAGAGAAGCACTGGAAGTAAACATAAACCTATATAGCGCATCATACACCTCATGCATAAGCCTAGCAGAAGCTTCAATATTTGTGTAGTGATTCAAAAATCAGGCGGACAATGGATTTGCACGGGTTGATTCGTTATGGGGTGGATAAAGGCAAGTTCTGTGGCGTGCAAGAGCAGCCTGTCCGCCTTATGAAAGGCGGCATCAGGCGCATAAAATTCATCACCCAAAATCGCATGACCTATACTCATCATATGTACTCTTAGTTGATGGGAGCGGCCTGTAATCGGGGTGAGCTGTACGCGGGTTTTGTTATCCGCCAGGTTGCGTTCAAGCACTTGATACAAAGTGTGAGAAGGTCTGCCCTGGGCATCCACTTTTTGCATGGGGCGCTTAGGCCAGTCCACCATCAGTGGCGCGTGGATTTCCCCCTTGTCGTTTTCAAGCAAACCATCGACTACGGCAATATATGTTTTGTTGACTTCACGCCCTGCAAACAATTGATTCATAGCACGCACGGCATCTTTGTGACGAGCAAAGGCGATGATGCCCGATGTGGACATATCCAACCTATGAGCAATATGGATTTCGCCAAACTCCGCAACACAGCGAGATACCATACAGTCCTGTTTTTCAGGGCTATTACCAGGCACAGAAAGTAAGCCCGCAGGTTTATTGACGACCAATAAGTGTTCATCTTGAAAAAGAATGTGTAATGTTGTGTGTGGCGGTGGTGTATAAGTGGTATATCTATTGCTCATGGTTGAGCGATGATGAGAAGTATGCAAGCCTCGTCAATAGAACTGTGCATGAAAGGGTTGCCCTATGCGAAAATTAAGAGATAGTCTTATTCAATTGTTTCAAACTTCTTGGGGGGATAACATACCTTCAGGGCGTATTAAGGCTTTGGTCATTGAGCAGGCAGAGCAATTGCTTTTGGACGCTTCTGCGCCAGTGGGTTTGCGCTGCAAAATGCTGTCACACGGTACCCTGCACAGACATATCATGGTTGTGCATTGCCCAGACCAAGCTTTTTATCCTGATGCCATTCGCACCTACTTACAAAAACATCATATCCAGCCCATTGAGCAAGCGTCAGTATTGTTTTCAGTGCCCGAGCAACTTGAGCAAGGTGTGGGTCTAGGGATGCATGGGCAGCATAAAGCTTTATTTTTAGTATTTCATTTTTCTGTCACCACAACGGAAAACATTACACAAGTTGAGAAGGATATTCAGCATATTCTACAGGCAGTATATCAGTCTGTTGTTGACTTTCCTACCATGCGCAGTGAGTTGGAACGGATTGCGATTTATTTGTCGCATGACGAGCCTGATAATGCAGCATTATTGCAATGGATGCTAGAAGACCATTACCTTTTTTATGGTTTGTATGACCTACTACATCCACGGAAAAACCAAGGTATTTGTAAATATAAAAAATTGTTATCTTGGGTATTACCAAGCTCCTCAGAAGAACTGGCAAGCCTTGCTCCTCCAAACAAACCGGGTATGCATTGGCTGCACCTTTCCTCAACATTTTCACACCTTTACAGTGCAGCAAATGTGAAAGCTTTGCGTTTATGTTGGCAAGAAGAAGATGGTTTGCATTGTGTAGTATTGATTGGTCATTTTTCACGCGGTGCGCGTTACATTAATGCATCATCCTTACCAACATTGGCGAATATTTGGCAAGACATGGCCAAAGATGTTGCTTTGCAACAATCGGCATTCTACCAGCGTGAAATGCGTATTTTATTTGATCGCGCACCCAAGTCGATGCTGCACTCCATAGCAGCAGAGCAATGGCTGCAACCCTTTAAGCGTATTGTTGATATGAATAGTTCAACGCAAGCTGTGGTGTCTCGTTTATCACCTCGTGAAGGTAATTTAGAGTATTTGATTATAGCCGTAGATAGGCATCGTTTTGGCAGCAATATTTGGGCAAATATGCAACGGGTTTTGGCAAAGCTAGGTATGCAGTTGTTTGGTTCTGAATATTATAGTGTGGGTGCAACGCAATTGATTTTTGTTGCCTTGCAAGTGGAGCAGTGGCCACCCTTGGATAGGGTCGAAGCTGCTATTCGCCAATGTGTTATTTTTTGGAAAGATCAAGCCAAAGAGGGTTTGTTACAAGCTAATTTACCCACACCTTTGTTGCATGAAGGTTTGATGGAGCTCAACAAGGTTGTGCATTTATATCAAGATCAATTTCCACCTGAACAGTTTGTACGAGATATGATTGCCCGTGAACAATTAAAAAAAGATGGAAAAACACGCGTTAGACTCACGTTGCGCCATGAAATAGAACGACAAATTGTGGAAGTCCATGTGCTCACTCCACACGCTCTACCATTGGGCGTAATGACAGAAAAGTTAAATGCCTTTGCTTTGGTCACCATGGAACAATCACTGATTCCTTTTCATCATGTTGACCAACCTATGCATATTTGTCGCTTTCGCTGTGAAGCACCTGAACAATTACACGCTGAGGGCTTAACACGGCTACGTCAAGGTATTCAAGATGTATTTAATCAACTGGCTGACCATGATGTACTCAATGCATTGATTATTTTGTGCGGCATCAATATTCGTGATGTGACGGTGCTAATTACACTGCGTAACCACTTGGCACAATTGATTCCAGAAGTATCCATTCAGGCTTTATCTGAAGTCATGTTGAAGCACTATAAAGTCAGTGCACAAGTGTTTCGTATGTTTGAAGCAAAACACCGCCCAAGCTTGCCTGAAACAGCCGCCGCGCAAGCCATGGCGAGTTTTAAAACGCAGATGTTAGATGTACAAAGCTTAAAAGAAGATACATGGCTACGTGCCTTGGCAGACATTGTACAACATAGTTTACGCAGTAATGCTTGGACTAGGGAACAAGGACAGGCACTGGCCATTAAGATTAATCCCAGTGCATTAGATTTTATACCTAAACCTAAGCCCTACCGTGAAATTTTTGTGCATGGTGTGTGTGTGGAAGGCGTGCATCTACGTGCTGGAAAAATTGCCCGAGGCGGCTTGCGTTATTCGGATAGACCGACGGATTTTAGAACAGAAGTTTTGGAATTGATGGCGACACAAGTGGTCAAAAATGGGCAGATTGTACCCACAGGTGCCAAAGGTGGCTTTGTAGTGCGCGATGGACATGGATCAGATTTTGTCCTGGCTCAATACCATCAGTTTATTCGTGCTTTATTATCGATTACAGACAACCGCGTTGGTGATCAATTACAACCGCCTGCAGGCATTAACATTGCAGCCGAAGATGTGGATGATGCTTATTTGGTTGTTGCAGCAGATAAAGGTACTGCAAGGTATTCAGATGATGCCAATGAAGAAGCTATTCAGGCGGGATTTTGGCTGGGTGATGCCTTTGCCAGTGGTGGTAGTTATGGGTATGATCATAAGGCGTTTGGTATTACAGCAAGAGGTGCATGGGTATGTGCAGCACACCATTTTGCACGCCTAGGCATTGATTTATGGCAAGATGAGGTGACGGCTGTAGGTATTGGTGATATGGGCGGTGATGTGTTTGGTAATGGCATGCTGCTTAATCCCAATCTGAAGCTGGTTGCGGCCTTTAATCACAAGCATATCTTTTTAGACCCTAATCCTGATGTTGTTGCAGCTTTTGCAGAAAGGAAGCGTTTGTTTGCTGCTGTTAAAGGTTGGGATGATTATGATACATCACTGATTAGCCAAGGTGGCGGCATATTTGACCGAGCATCTAAAAATATTCATATATCAGAAGAAGTTCAAGCGGTGTTGGGTATAAACGTAGATGACTGTTCTGGCGAAGCTTTGATTCGTGCGATTTTACAAGCACCTGTAGATTTATTGTATAATGGTGGCATAGGCACTTATGTTAAAGCAAGCTTTGAAACGGATGCAGATGCCCAAGACCCTGCCAACAATGCTGTGCGTGTGGATGCTTGTAACTTACGCTGCAAAGCACTTAGTGAAGGTGGCAATCTTGGCTTAACACAAGCAGCTCGTATTGAATATGCACAATCAGGTGGTTTGATTAATACCGATGCCATTGATAACGCGGCGGGCGTGAATATGTCTGACCATGAAGTAAACCTTAAAATACTTCTTGCTAATGAATCATTTAAACGGCGTAACCAGCGTTTGAAACAAGTGGCAAACTTTGTGGCAGAGCAATGTTTACAAGATAATAAAGAGCAAGCTATTGCCTTGAGTTTAACTGAGCAAACAGCCGAACACCATTTGCCACGACTATACCATTTGCAACAACAGCTTTTTGCAGACCAATATTTGTATAGTGTGGCTGAGGATGCGGCGGACTTTGTGTTAAGACCCGTATTTTCAGAATGGTTGGGGCATGAAAAAAATCGTGTACATCAAGCTTTGGACGATGCAGCATTTCGTGAGCAAAGTGTATTTGGCGATATCTTTTTAAGAAATTACTTCCCTAAACCATTACAAAAGAACTTTGCCTTAGCCATTACAAATCACCCACTGGGTAACGATATCGCAAATACACGCATTACCAGTTATATCGTGAACCGCTATGGCATTGCGAGCATCCATTATTTACAAAACTTAACGACCTCTTCGATTGTCGATGTGGTGCAAGTGGTGTTGATGGCAGATATGTTGTTAGGCACACAAGATATTTATGCAGACTTTTTGCATCAAAATGGCAGTGATTTGCAAGGTTGGTATCAAATTCAACAAAAAGTACTGAACTTTGCAGAGGGGTTATTGTTGTTGGATGGGCACATGCAAGTGAACCAAACATGGTTGCAATCTATGCAAAGAGGTTTGATTGCATTTGCCAAGAAACATGATTTGGATGTGGTTGCTTTGTCTGATTTAGCCACGGCAATACCGCTGTGTGAGGAGACAGGCAAACCTTTGCACACCTGTTTAACTGTAACACAAGACTGTATTGATACATTACCCTTTGCACCACTTGAAGAAAGTTTACGCAGCACATTGTGGGGTGATAATGATGCCCATGCTTTACGTTGTGAGTGGCTGGGCAGATTGCTACGCATGAAGAAACAAGCGGCGAAACAAATGTTGTCAGTTTCTAAGCAGAAGAAACAAAAATTGGTGCAAATATGGCAGCAACATCCATTACAAGCGAAGCTAGAATACCTACTTCATTCCCAAGAAGGGTTAACTGATGAAGAGCTGCGCCTGCGTTATATTCTCGCCATGACACATTTACAAAGCATTGTGGAGTGCGACTGTAACTTGGCTTAAAAACTTGTCTGATGACATAATGGTTGACGAAGTGTCATGGATTTATAAAGTGCGGCTCTCACAAATCGTGAGACATGGCGCTTTAGCTCAGCTGGTTAGAGCACCGGAATCATAATCCGGGTGTCCGGGGTTCGAGTCCCTGAAGCGCCACCATATCAAAGTTCGATAAAGAACAAAGAAAGCCAGTAAGCCTAGTGTTTACTGGCTTTTTTATTGCCACCGTGCTTGACACAAATAGCAGATAAATTTGTTGGTTAGTTTAGTAGCTCTTGAATCTCTTCTTGAGACAATGGTGCAGGAAGCCTTGCGCCAAGTTGGGCTACGATTTTTGCAGCGGCATGGCTGCCTAAGTGACCTGCTTGTTTCCAGCTTAAACCATTGGTGATGCCGTATAACACACCAGCGGCATACATGTCGCCTGCACCTGTGGTATCCACAGCATCAACGGAGACACCTTCAATGGCAATGGCTTCGCCTTCGTGCATGATGATAGAGCCATTTTTACCCAAGGTGAGTGCCACGTTATCACATGTTTTGTGGATGGCATGGGCAGCATGGATGGGGTCATCTTCACCCGTTAAAGCTGCTGCTTCATCTTCATTGCAAAATAACAAATCAACAGGGCCTTCAATCAGATATTTAAACTCATCACGACAAATATCGACCAAGAAGGGGTCGGAAATAGTGAGGGCGATTTTGGTACCACATTGGTTGGCAACATCAATGGCATGCAAGGCTGCTTCTTTGGTCGATTCGCCTGCAAATAAATAACCTTCCACATAAATATAATCAGCTTTGGCAATGGCATCTTCATCAATATCTGATGGGGATAAGGTTGCCGATACGCCAAGGTTGGTCAGCATGGTACGTTGGGCATCAGGGGTGATTAAAACCACGCAAGTACCTGTGGTTTCGTTACTGGCTTTTGCACCAAAATGAATGCCTAAATCTTGTAATTCCGTGGCATATTGTAGCCCGAAGTTATCCGAACCTGTTTTGCCGCAATAAGCCACTTTACCGCCCATATCAGCAATACCCACAATGGTATTGGCAGCCGAGCCACCTGAACATGTGTTTACTTTATGTTGTTGTAACGCATCAAGAATCTTTTGCTGATCTTCTTCGCTGGTTAAGGTCATGATTCCTTTTTCAATGCCATTGGCTTCTAAAAAAGCATCATCGCATTGCACTTGTAAATCCATAATAGCGTTGCCTACACCGTAAACATTTAAACTCATCTTGTTATCCTTTTGTTGCTTTGTTTTAATATTATTGCCCTGCAATGGTCATGTCTGAAATCACTATGGATGGCACTGCCGTGCTGCCCAACCATGTCATATCATTGCCCAAATGCGAAATGTTTTTGAACATATCTTTGAGGTTGCCTGCAATGGTTACTTCTTGCACAGGTTGAGATATTTTACCATTTTCAATAAGAAAACCTGCAGCACCGCGTGAATAATCACCCGTCACTCCATTGATACCAAAACCCATGAGCTCTGTGACGAAGAAGCCATGTTGAATATCATGAAAAATATCTTCTTGGCTCATATCACCCGCATGAAGAATGATATTAGATGTGCCAATACCAATATCACCCGTTAAACCACGGCTTGCATTGCCTGTTTCTGCAATATTTAGGCGTTTGGCGGCATATCTATCGGTTAAAAAGCCAGTAAGCTTACCTTCTTCGATAAGGTTACGTTGTTGACATATTGTACCCTCGCCATCAAATAAACGGTTTGCCATACCATGTTCATGGTCTGGATTCTCTTCGATGCGAACAAATGACGGGAATAAGTGCTCACCCACAGCATCAGCTAAAAACGTTTGTTTTTGTAATACAGCGCGTCCGTTGATGCCGGATATAAGGTGGCGCACAATGGATGTGGCAATGCGTGGCTCAAAGATGACGGGGCAAGTGCGGCTGGACACCACTTTGCTGCCCAGACGTGATACAGCACGGCGAGCGGCTTCTTCACCAATGTTTTGCGGTGAACGTAAATCCGCAGCATCAAAGGCAGAGTGCCAAGCGTAATCACGCTGCATATTTTCATCTTTGCCCGCAATCACGGATACTGATAAAGATGATGATGACCTGCGATTTTGTGCTACGAAACCATCACTGCAAGCATATGCCTTTTCATCATCACCAAACCCAGCCGTTGCGCCTTCACTGTTTTGAATTTTGCTATCAAAACCAAGGGCTGTTTCTTCACATAGTAAGGCGGCAGCTTTGGCAGCTTCGGTATCCCAACCATGATGAATATGCGGGTGTGTTTCTTGCCATGCTGCCAAATCATCTGCGCTAGGGTGGTTTGCACCTACAGGTGCTACAACATCAGGGTCGGGCTCAGAAATCTTTGCCATAGCCACCACTTGTTGTGCCAAAGCTTTGAGACCGCTATCGGATAAATCTGATGAACTGGCAGAAGCAAATGCCAAACCTTTGTTGGTTTCCACAAAGCCACGCAAACCAATGCCTTGGGCATGTTCAGCTTCAATGCTTTCGACTTTACCATGGCGCACTTGTATGGATTCACCGGTGCTGTTCACTGCCACAGCATCGGCATGTTTTGCCCCTGCCTGGCTGATATAATCGAGGAGTTGCGCTGCTTTTTCACGGAGGCTCATATCATGGATACCTTTCAGATTTATTTGTTGGTGTGGGGAACACTAGCATTGAAGAAAGGTTGTTGCATATAGGTATAAGCCACCCCATCACATATGATAAACTCCTATGCGATGGGTATGGCAACGATATTACAGGTAAGCTGTTTTAACGGGCAGGCTCCCAATCCACGGCATAGCCAACATAGCCCATACGGTAACCCACTGTCATTTTTTCCAGAAAGGTGTAGGGGTCAGTGCCGTTAAGTGTCCACGCACGATCAAAGGTTGTCGCACTGGTTATCAAGCCTGAACCTGAAGCCGGGCGAATAAGATCAGTTGCTGTAGGTGCTGTGCTGGAAAGCTCTATATGTGAATCAACCACGAGCGCGTTCACATCGGCAGGGTTGACCAGCGTATAAGTACCAGAAGCTGAATCATAGGCAAACCAGCGAATCTCAATGCTTGTCACATTACTTCCTGTTGCGTCTGTAACAATTTTTGGCGCGGGAAGGAATACAAGAGGGTTGCTATAGCTATCCACAGGACTTGCGGTTTCAAAATCAAAAATGCCGATTTGCTGCCCTTGATATTTCATGCGCCACCAGCCTGCTGGCGGATTGCCTTTCAGCAAGTAGCGAACAGGGACACCAGCAGAAACCACTCTGCGCCCGCCATTGGAGATACCAATTTCTCCACCTGCGTTATTAATGCTGTTATCAAAGCAGTATGTACCCTGATCAATCATGTTGGTTGATGAATGAAAAGGTGTGGTTGGCGTGATGGTGCTAAGAAGCGCAGGAGGTTGGGCGGTACCCGCATATTGATTTACCATATCAACAGATGCTGGTGGTATCACTTGTAGCGCGTCAAGCACTTTGCAAATATTGTTATAGTTTAATGTGTTGGCGGGAGGGGTGAAAGAAAGGCGGTAGCCATCGTAGCTGTAATTGGCGGGGTTTGCTTCGGTATTTGCCAGCGCCGCGGGCAAAGAGCCCCCATCCCAGTCAAATTGGATGCCAGATTCAAAAAGGCTGCCATTATAGTTTAAATACATATTCACTACTGCTTTGTACCCATTATCAAACCTAGCCATGGCAAGCAAGCTTGACAGGGAGAGGTTAAAGGTTGGAGCCATTGAGGCAACATTATTGCTGGATTGTGCTTCTTGTGAGCCAGGGTTGTTATTCAAGTAGCCTAAATCAAGGTTACTATTGGAAGTGTTAGCATGGGATGCAGGGATGGGCACCATACTATCCACTTGAGAGGCTGTCATGGTGACATAAGCTGTAACCTTGTTTTCGGGTCGGGCGGCTTTGGAGTCTGTCAACAATAGCAACCAGTCATAATCTGTGGTCAGAGCTAAGGAAAAATTTCCGCTTCTGTCAACAGTAGCTTTGATGATATTTTCTGGCACTGCTTGTTTGGTATCCGCAAGCATGGGAATCGCAACGACCTGATCCACTTGCCCTGATGAGCTCAGCGCGAAAAGATTAGGGAACAAATAGTTCATGATACTATTTCTGGCGGTGATGGTGTAGCCAGATGAAACCACACCAGAAACGGATATGCTTGATTGTGATGACGATGTGCTTGATGAGTTTTGATTGGAGCATGCTCCAATCATAGTGAGTAACATAAGAAGTATGAGTTTTTTCATGATCGCCTCCAAATGTGTAACAAGATGTTTTACTTCTAGCACATTATGAGTAAAACGTCAATAGACGTATTTTTATTATGGTTTTTTCACAAAGGCTTGTCTGAAATTCGGGTATTTCAGCTTTGGAAGCAATAGTTTGTGGAGTTTTCGGTTGGAGATACGTTTATTGTCTCTAAAAAAATCCAAGTATGCGGCACTCATTTCTTTTTCTGCTTGTTCAGGTGTTAAAATGATGGGTTGGGGTGCGCCAATGATTTCTGCAAGTTGGCAAACATAATCTTGATGTGAGCATGGCTCATCATCGGATAAGTTGATGATGCGTTTGGCTTCTGGCTTTTGCATGGCGGCTAAAAGGGCTGCGATAATATCATCGACATGAATGCGATTGGAATAATGGGCGGGCTGCCAAGCTACGGTTTTATAACCCCCATCCATAAGTTTGTTCACGATATTGCGTTCATCGCCATAAATACCAGCCAAACGAAAGATTTCAGCAGGCGCAGCAGAATCAAACCAAGCTTGTTCGGCTTTGATGCGCTGTTTGCCACGAGGGCTTGCGGAAAAATGTGTTGAAGCCTCATCAATCCAAGCGCCATCGCTATCGGCATATACGCTAGTCGCAGACAAATAACCTGCCCACTTTAGGTTGGGTAGCTTTTTAACCAATGGTTGAACCCATGATGATTGGGTTTCAAAAGGTTTGCGTTGCGCATCATAACTTAGAGGAATCGAGTCTAAAATAGCATCACAATTGCTTAACCATTGCGTATCCAAAAGCGCAGGGTCATCATTGATAACAACATCAAAACCTTGCTGTATCAGCCTATCGGCTGCTTCTTGCTTGCGTACCGTGGCTTTAATTTTCATACCTTGTGCGACACATGCAGCAGCTAATTTGCTGCCCACATAGCCGCAGCCGAGAATCAATAAAGTTTTGATGGGTTTGTCCATTGGTCTCCCTCTTGCTTAGTCTCTAAATTGAAACTATCTTGCGCCCCCTGTGGTGTTCCACAGTAAGCGGGCTTATGGCGCAACTGGTTAGCGCTACCGGCTCATAACCGGTTGGTTCTAGGTTCGAGTCCTAGTAAGCCCACCATATTATAACAATGTGGCATATCATGACCAAGGCGAGGTGTTTGACAATGAGCAGTGTAAACCCTGAAGAATTGAAGCGATTGGTATGTGCGCATATTGAAGATGCAGATGTTGAAGTCGTGTGTTATTCGGGTGATGACCACTTTGAAATGACCGTAGTGTCTGCATCATTTGCAGGCAAACCACGCATTGCACGCCACAAAATGGTCTATGCCGCATTGGGTGACAATATGCGTCAAGCAGTTCATGCTTTAGCATTGAAAACAAAAACGCCTGAGGAGGCAACAGCATGAGTGATTCAGTCCAAGAGCAAATTGCAGAAGTTATTAAAAACAACGACATTCTTTTGTTTATGAAAGGTACACCGCAAATGCCGCAATGTGGTTTTTCACAACGTGTATGCGCTATTTTGCAAGAGCAAGGTGTTCCTTTTGCAGCAATTAATGTGCTGTTAGACCCTGCTGTTCGTGAAGGCATCAAGGTATTCAGTGATTGGCCAACGATTCCTCAGCTTTATGTGAAAGGCGAATTTGTTGGTGGTTGTGATATTGTGTCTGAAATGCATGAAGATGGTGAATTGGCAACATTGCTTGCGCCATTGAAAGAAGGTGGTTCAGAAGCAGCATAAGTGCTTGCTTTAGTGCATGAAAAAAGATATAACGTGGATGTGAATACGTTTGTATTATATGCCCACACTACAGCAACACCGGAGCTTATATAAATGGCTGGTGCTGTTCGGCAAAACCTTAGCCAAAAGCAATCGCAACGGCTTGCTTTAACGCCACAGCTAACGCAAAGCTTGAAAGTATTGGCGATGAATAGCCAAGAACTTGAGCTGTATATCGAAGAAAGTTTAGAATCTAACCCACTATTAGAACTGGATGCGGATAATGCACCACGTCAAAGCGAAGATACTTCGGTATCTCAGCAGAAAGAAGATTGGCGTGAGCAAGGCGATAATCGTTGGGAAACTATGTATCAAAATGGTAGCCAGTTTGATGGTATGCCAGACCCAGATCAACAATGGAAAGATGAACAAAGTTTAAGTGAATCTTTGCATGAACAAATTAATCAACAGCCGATGAATGATAAGGATCGTGCAATTGCGCATGCGATTATTGATTCCTTAGAGGATGATGGCTATTTCCGTGTCACGGCAGATGAAGTTTTACAAGCAGTTGATGATGACAGCGTGACTGAGGCTGATGTTGTGCATGTGTTAGAGTGTATTGTACAAGAGTTAGAACCTGGTGGTATTGGGGCACGTGATTTAACAGAGTGTTTGTTGTTGCAAATTTCAGATGATGATGCATCGGCAATGTTAGTGCGACAAATGTTGTTGTATCATGCGGATAAACTCACTGATGATGAAGCTTTGATGCAAGAAATGCATTGTTCGGAGAAAGAATTGATTGCAGCACGCCACTTATTACGCCGGCTTGACCCTTTTCCTGGACATGGTTTGCGTGGTGTGGAAAATATTTATGTGCAGCCTGAAATTATATTTCGTATTGTCGATGGTCAGGTTGAGGTTGATGTGCCCAAATCTGGATGGCGTGGGCTTAAAGTCAACGAGCAGTGGGCGGGTAAAACGTGGACGGGTAAAGATCGCGAGTTTATGGATGCAGCCAGCCAAGAAGCCAAGTGGTTGTTGAGCGCATTGGATCAGCGCAGTGAAACTTTGATGAAGGTTGGCTTATGTTTGGCTGCAAAACAGCGTTTGTTTCTTGAGCATGGTGTTTTGGCTTTGAAACCATTAACTTTACAAGTGGTTGCAGAGGAAGTCGGCTTACATGAATCAACCATTTCGCGTGTAACCAATGGCAAATATGCGCAAACCCCTTTGGGGCTGATTGAAATGCGATGCTTTTTCTCAGCAGGTTTACCCACACGTGGTGGTGGTATGATTTCCGTGCATAGAGTGCAGCAACGGGTGAAAACATTGATTGAATCAGAGCCGATTGGTCGCCCAATTTCAGACCAAGCGATTTCAGACCGTTTGCAAGCTGAGGGTATTGGTATAGCAAGGCGCACGGTTGCCAAATATCGTGAACAATTAGGGCTGCCACCAAGCAGTCAACGAAGGCGTGCTGTAAAAACACGCTTATCTCAAAGCAGGAGGTAGGAAATGCAAGTATCTATTACAGGTCGTCATGTGGACTTAACAGAGCCACTTAAAGCTTACGTCAATGATAAACTGGGACATTTGAAACACTCATTTGACCATGTTGTTGATGTACATGTGGTGTTAACCGTTGAAAAACATAGGCAACGTTGTGAAATTAATATGGCTGCCAATGGCATTACGATTCATGCTAAACATGAAACAGATGATATGTATGCAGCCATTGATGGTGTAGTTGATAAACTTAACCGTCAGCTCAAACGTTACCGTGCAAAACTGCAACGTCATCAAGGCTCAAAACGTAAAACCAGCATGAAATTGCGTGAAAAAGTATTGGACGTGGCACATGATGTGGATGAATTGGCGGAAACTTATAAGCCCAACACATTGGCTGATGAAGTGGTTGACGTACAAGTGATGAGCATGGATGAGGCCGTGATGAAAATGGAATTATCTGAAAAAGATAATGTGTTGCTTTTTACCAATGAAGAAACAGGTAAACTGAATGCATTAACACGCCGCCCTGATGGCTCACTGAGCTGGATTGAGCCTGAAGCAGTATAAGATGAATAAAAGCATACCAGTTAGCCCTGAGCATGTTTTATTAGGCTCAAAAGCACAGAGCAAACGTGCGTTGTTAACAGAAATGGCTGGTATGCTTCCTTCCATGGATCCTGATTTGGTGCTGGAAGTGATTATGGCTAGGGAAAAGCTGGGTAGCACTGGTATGGGGCATGGTGTGGCGATTCCACATGGTCGTATGCGAGGGTTAGCTGAGCCCGTGATTGTCGTGGCTATTCATGAAGCAGGTGTTGATTTTGATGCCATTGACGATGCTTTGGTGCATATTGTGGTGATGTTGCTTGTGCCAGATGATAATAATCAAGTTCATTTGGAGCTTTTGGCAACTTTGGCGCGTTTATTACAACAAGCTGATATACGCAAAGCTTTGCGAGATGCGCCTGATGCAGAAACTGTAGCATCCATATTTGCTGCATGATGTGTGAGTAAGATATGAAGGAAAACCCAAGGATTACGATTGCGGAAATACTTGCAGCGCAAGGTGAAGTATTAAAAATGTCCTTGGTTGCAGGCGAAAAAGGTTTGCATCGATATATTGACCACCCTAGGCTACAAAAGCCATCCCTAGCATTTGCTGGTTTTATTAAACACCTTAGCGATATTCGTATGCAGATGATTGGGCAAACAGAAATTGAATATCTGGAAACGCGTACAGAAGCAGAGCAAAAGTATGTTATAGATGCAGTGTTTGACTTACGTTTGGCGTGTGTGGTGATTACACGTGGTATTACGCCACCGCCTTTAATTTTAGCTGCTGCCCAACGAACCGATACACCGCTGATTATTTCTGAATATGAATCAGAATCATTTATGGCGAATATGACGCTTTTTTTGTCTCATGCTTTAGCACCTGTTACCCATCATCATGGTGTTTATATGGATGTGTTTGGTATGGGGGTATTGCTGCGTGGTGAGAGCGGTATAGGCAAGAGTGAAATTGGTTTGGAGCTTATTTCACGTGGGCATCGATTGATTGCTGATGATATGGTGGAATTGGTACGAGAAACACCAACCGTATTGGTCGGGCGAAGCCCTGAAGTATTGCGCTATCAAATGGAGGTTCGTGGCTTGGGTATTTTGGATATTCGAAATATTTTTGGTGCTGCAGGCATCACTGATACCAAACGTGTGCGACTTGTGGTGGACTTGATGCCTTGGGAAAATTACCAGGAAAAAAATAGGCTGAATAGTGATGAAGAAGTGGTTGTGCATGGCGTTAAACTACCTTTAGTACAGTTGTTTGTTCGACCAGGACGTTCGCTTGCTGCATTGATTGAGGTGGCAACTCGGAATCAACTGTTAAAACAACGCGGGTTCAATAGTACAGAAACCTTTACTCAAAATTTGCGGCAACGCATACAAGATCAGAGCGACTGATGCTTTTTATTATTACAGGACTTTCAGGTGCGGGTAAAAGTACGGCTTTACATGCACTTGAGGATTTGGGTTTTTTTTGTACGGATAATCTGCCTGTAACCATGCTTGCTCACTGGGCAGAACATATGATGCGCAATGCTGATAATGCAGCCGTTGGCATTGATATTCGGAGCACAGAGAATCCTGAATTGTTGTCGCAAGCTTTGGGTTCAATACGGCAAGGTTTACCATGGAAAATCATTTTTATTGATGCTGAAGATGAGGTGTTGCAACGCAGGTTTTCTACATTAAAGCGCAGGCATCCTTATGCGCCTGATATTGATTTAGGGCAAGCGATTATTGCTGAACGAAGAGCATTAGAACCACTGCATGAACAAGCGGACATTATGTTGAACAGTTCGCGGCTTACGCCTTATCAATTGGCTGACTCCGTTGAGTCCTTTTGGCATAAACAAAAGATGAATTTGGAGGGTGCGCAGCCTGTGACATGCTCATTGGTTTCGTTTAGCTATCAAAAGGGTTTACCACCTGGGGCAGATATGGTGATGGATATGCGTTTTTTGCCTAACCCGCATTACCAGCCAAGCTTAGCACCCTTGACGGGCAAAGATCAGGCTGTTCAGGCGTTTTTTAAACCACTAGCTGAAGTGAAGATGGCTGAAGATAAAATCAAAGATTGGCTAAGCTTTATTTGGCCGCACTTGATACAAGAGCGCAAGCGGTATTTTACGTTAGCTTTTGGTTGTAGTGGCGGTCGCCATCGTTCCGTATATATGACAGAAAGCATTGCTGCTTGGATGATGGAGCAAGGCATGAGTAAACCACTGATTCGTCATCGAGAATTGGGAGATATTCAATGATTGGGGTGTTGTTATTGGGGCATGCTCGCATTGCTAGCGAGACCAAACAAGCGGTTGAACATATTTTAGGCACGCAGTCGCAGTTTCAAGCTATAGACATTATCAATTCTGATATGCCTGATACAGAAGATGCAGGTTTAAGTATTGCCTTGGAGCATTTAAATCAAGGGCAAGGTGTTTTGATTTTGGTGGATTTATTGGGTGCAACGCCTTGGAATATGGTGAACCGAGTTACGGATAATCAACACGTTGCACTATTGAGTGGTTTTAATGTCCCTGCTGTGATTCGGGCAATGAGTATGCGCCAAGACTGCACAGATTTAAACCAGCTTGCACAATCCAGTGTAGAGGCAGGAAAACATTATATGCGTTTGCAGATGGCAGACTTAAAGCCATGATAAAACGTCAAGTTGTGATTCAAAATAAACTGGGTTTACATGCACGGGCATCGGCATGTTTTGTAGCAGAAGCAAGTAAGTTTAACAGCCATATTCAGGTGCAATATCAAGATTATGAAGTCAATGGTAAAAGCATCATGGGGATTATGATGCTGGCGGCAGCTAAAGGTGCTGAGATTACGTTGATTGCAAGTGGTGATGATGAGCATGAAGCTGTGTTGGCTTTAGAGGCGTTGGTGAACCAGCGTTTTGGAGAAGAAGCATGAATGCGCAAGGCTATGTGCGGCGACAAGGTATAGCGGTTGCCAAAAGTTCAGGGCTTGTACTTGGTTGCGTACAAAAATTAAATCAAAAACACCAGTTTATTCAGGAATATAAGATTTCAAGCGATGCTATTGCATCAGAGGTGGAGCGATTAAGTGTTGGTATTACCAAGGCAGTCAAGCAATTAAGGCAAGAAATTAACGACTTGGCTGATGTTGATGCGTCAGGGGAACTTAAGCTTATTTTAGAGACTCATAATATGATGTTGCAAGACCCTGAACTTATGCAGCAAACAGCATGTTTAATTCAAAAGGAATGCATCAATGCCGAGTGGGCTTTAAAAAAGAGTCTATCACAAATCACCCAAGTTTTTGAGCAGATTGAAGATGTTTATTTACGTAGTCGAAAGGCAGATATTGAGCATATTGGAGAACGCATTTTTGAGCAATTAGCGGGCATTCATCAGCAGCAACAATATGAGCAAGCTATTATGGTGGCACAAGACTTCTCACCCATGGATATTGTGGATATGTGGCGAGCGGGCGTATCTGGTTTTGTGTCTATTCAAGGGGGTGAAAATAGTCATGCCATGATTGTTGCCCGAGGTATTGGTTTGCCAGGTATTGCGGGTTTACAAGAAGACTTTTTTAACTGGATTGAGGACGGGCAGTCACTTATCTTAAATGCTGAAGAGGGCAGATGGGTACTTCACCCTAACAAACAAGATTTGAAGCAGTTTGAGCAAGAAAAACAAGCACTGCAATTCAAACAAACACGCTTGCAAGATTATGTGAACAAACCTTCAGTCAGCCAAGATGGGTACAATATGCCATTGATGGCAAATATTGAATTTATTGAAGAAATTGATGTGGCGCAGCAGCAGGGAGTGGATGGCATTGGTCTGTTCCGCACAGAGTTTTTGTTTATGCAACATGAAATGCTGCCCAGCGAGACCATGCAACAAATGTATTACCAGCAAGTTATTCAAGGTATGCAAGGTAAACCAGTGACGTTCCGTTTGTTAGACGTTGCTATTGATAAAATAAAAGTTACGGATGCTATGAACCCTATTTTTGAAGGAGAGAATCCTGCTCTGGGTTTGCGTGGCGTACGCATGTTATTGCAACATAAGACACTACTAAAAGAGCAGCTCAGGGCAATTGTAGCTGCAAGTGGGGATGCACCAGTGTCTATTTTAGTACCCATGGTCACTATGGCATCAGAAATGGTGGATGTAAGGCAAGTATTAAATGAAGTATGCCAAGATATTGGGTTTACGGGCAAGGTCTGCTTGGGCTGTATGATTGAAGTGCCTGCAGCAGCTTTGGTAGCTGATACACTGGCACAGGTTTCAGATTTTTTCTCTATTGGTAGTAATGATTTAGTACAGTATAGCCTCGCTGTTGATCGCACTGATGAACATGTGAGTTATTTGTATGATGCAGGGCATCCTGCTGTGATGCAATTGTTGCAAATGACGGTGGATGCAGCGCAAAAGCATAACATTCCAGTCTCAGTATGTGGTGAGCTTGCTGCAAACCCTGCTTGGCTTCATACCTTTTTAACCATGGGCATTACAAGCTTGTCCATGAGTGCGCGTCATGTTTTGCAAATGCGTGAACAATTGCACCACTTACGCGCCTTTTCGTAAGTTCTTCTGTAAACTTGCGACCAATGATATAAAAAAAGAGGTTTTCATGTCAGAAATTACATTGTTTGGTGCGTTGATTGCAGGGCTGCTATCATTTTTATCGCCTTGTGTTTTACCTTTAGTGCCTGCATATTTATCCTTTATTAGTGGTGTTTCTGTGGATGTTTTGCGAGGGGATACTTCAGTGAATCATCAGCATGTAAGGCGCACAGCTATGATACAATCCATGTGGTTTGTGCTGGGTTTTAGCTTGGTATTTATTGCTCTGGGTGCTTCGGCATTTTGGTTGGGTCAATGGTTGTTGATGCATATGGCGACCTTAGCCAAGGCTGCTGGACTGATTATTATGATTTTTGGTCTGCACTATACAGGTTTGATTCGTATTCCTTTCTTGATGATGGAAGCCCGTTTAAAAACAGATAATGTCAAAGGTACAAGTGGTTTTGGGGCTTTAATTCTTGGCTCAGCCTTTGCCTTTGGTTGGACACCATGTATTGGTCCCATTTTAGGTGCTATTTTGGCGATGGCTGGAGCGCAGGGGCAAGTTGGTGAAGGTATGATGTTGTTGGTGATGTACTCTGTTGGTTTGGGTATTCCCTTTTTGCTGGCTGCATTTGCAACCAATGCATTTTTGAATTGGTCACAACGTTTTAAACGTCATTTACATGCTGTAGAAGTTGTATCAGGTATCTTGCTTATCGTGGTGGGTGCTATGATTTTCTTGGGTAGTTTCTCCACTGTGGCAGCGATATTATTAGATTATTTCCCATGGTTGGCTGACATCGAAGCACTTGCCAGTTAGTTGAAAAGTTGCGGTGAGGTTAATTATCTGCCACAATTTTGCTAATTCTTAGTAATTTTATAAGTAGTTACGCAGGGGTCTTCACATGAAACTTGAACTTCGCATCCTTATGTTGGCTTTATTATTGTCGCCTAGTTTGCTGTTTGCCGATGCTTTTTTAATGCCTGGTACAGTAGCGAAAAGCGAACTAGTTAAACCTTTTCCACAGCCATATATCGTCAAAAAAGGTGATACTTTATGGGATATTGCTGAAGAATATTTTGCAGACCCTTTAAAGTGGATAAAAATTTGGGAACAAAACTTGTATGTGTCCAACCCCGATTTAATTTACCCAGGCAATGAAATTTGGCTACGAATGAAGAAAGTAAAGAAGAAAGTAGAACCCAAACCTGAAGTGGTCAAACTAGAACCACGTATTATTTATAAACCAGCCCAGCGCATTGAAAAGGCAATTGATACAAAGATTTTTCTCACCGCTTTGGCGAGACAAGACTTTATTCGTCCTGATGCCATTGAAGGTGTAGGTCACATTCTTGATTCTGAAGATGAGCGTTTAAATTATGGTGCTTTTGATCGTGTATATTTGACATTGGATGTCAAAGCAAACCCTGGTGATATTTTCGATATTTATCGAACAGGTGACCCTGTATATGATATGACTGAAGATGGTAAAAAGATGGCTGGTTACCTTGTTAAACACTTGGGTAAAGTAGAGGTGACATCGGTAGAAAGCGGCGTATATCGCGGAACAATTTTAGAAGCTTTTGAAGAAATAGGTCGTACAGATCGTTTGAAAAAAGCAAGGGCGATAGATTATAATATTGAGCCTACCTATCCTGAAGGTCCTTTGTTGGGTCACGTGATGTACATCCGAGATGATGCTGCAGAAGCAGGACAAGGTCAGGTTTTAGGTATTGACTTGGGCTTGAAAAATGGACTTGAGGCGGGTACAATTCTAGGGCTATACCGTCAAGGTAGATTGGTACGTGATAAAACTTATGAAGAAGAAACGTACCAAGCTTTACCTGAAGAGAAAATTGGTGAAGTGATTGTTCTAGTGCCGCAAGAAAATGCATCCATTGTCTTGGTCATGCGCTCCTCTGCACCCATTAATACGGGTGATATGGTTCAAGCACTGCACAAATAAGTTATACTTCTTTCTTTATATGATAAGTCAGTCGGCGATTGATTATCTCCGATTAAGCTTGGTTTCAGGCGTTGGTGCATATACGGCACAGCGGTTGATTGAATCGTTTGGTTCAGTGGATGCTATTTGGCAGCAATCCACACAGGCATGGTTGGATATTGAAGGTGTAGGTCCAAAATTAGTGTCAGCACTGTCGGCGGCGACCACACCCCAAACCACACGAGACCTTGAAAGCCTTGTTCAAACATGTAAGCAAGAGAATATTCATATTATTTGCCAAGATGATGATGTGTGGCCTCAAGGGCTTCGTAGCTGCGTAGATGCACCTATGGTTTTGTATGTGCGTGGTGAACTGGCAGTTTTACAATCACAAAAAATCTTAGCTATGGTTGGGGCACGAAAAGCAAGTGCAGAAGGTAGGCTGATTGCACGGCGTTGGTCTGCATATTGCTCCCAGCAAGAAGTAGTGGTGATTAGCGGCATGGCACCGGGCATTGATTCGGCGGCGCATGGCGGCACTTTGGATGCTGAGTCTGCAGGTATTGCAGTGTTGGGTTATGGTTTGTTGGCAGGCAGTGCGCAGCAAATACGACAAATGGATGCTTTGGCTGAGAAAGGTTGTGTATTGAGTGAATATGCACCACATACTGTAGCGAAAGCAGGTTATTTCCCACAGCGTAACCGCTTGATTGCAGGCATTGCGCAAGCACTGGTTGTGATTGAAGGTGGTTTAAAATCGGGTTCATTGATTACGGCACGCCAAGCAGCTCAATATGGGCGGGATGTGTTTGCAGTACCTGGTTCTGTGCTTAATGATATTCATGCAGGTTGTCATCAATTGATTCAGGATGGCGCAATACTGGCAACTGATGCTGCTGATGTCTTACAACAATTGGCTTGGGAAGCAGGTGAAGTCAAAGGCAGTTCATACCAACCAACATCGGATATTGAAGCAAAGATTATGAGGCTATTGGGTAAGCAAATTATGCATGTGGACAGCCTTGCTGAAGATTGTGGCTTGACCGTGCACGCGCTTTCTTCCATCTTGCTGCGCCTTGAGTTGCAAGGGGTTATCGAAAAACTACCGGGTAGCCGATACACATTATACTAAGTTTTATAAGGGGATAACATGAGTGCAGTTGTAGTGGTGGAATCTCCAGCTAAAGCCAAAACCATAGAGAAATACCTAGGTAAAGGTTATAAAGTGCTGGCTTCCTATGGTCATGTTCGAGCCTTTCCGAAGAAAGATGGCTCTGTAGATGTAGATAATGACTTTGCATTAAAATATGAAGTCATTGAAGACAAAAGAAAACGTTTATCAGACATTGAAAAAGCCTTAAAAAAAGCTGATGAACTTATTCTTGCCAGCGATTTGGATAGGGAAGGGGAAGCCATTGCCTGGCATGTTGCCGACGAGATGGAAAAACGAGGCAAACTCAAAGGCAAAAAAGTTTCGCGTATTACATTCAACCAAATTACACGTAAAGCCATTCAAGATGCTGTAGCCAATCCAACAGAGTTGAACATGCCTTTGGTAGATGCACAGCAGGCACGTTCAGCCTTGGATTACTTGGTGGGTTTCACATTATCACCACTGTTGTGGCGCAAGATTCGTAGTGGTTTATCTGCAGGGCGTGTGCAATCGGTTGCCTTGCGCTTAATTTGTGAGCGAGAACAACATATTCGAGACTTTAAGCCCAAAGAATATTGGACGGTTGAAGCATCGTGCATTAATAGTAAAACATCCAAATCGCCGTTTAAAGCATTATTACATACTTTAGACGGTAAAAAACTCACCAAATTTGATTTAAATAACCAAAAAGTAGCACAGCAGGCAGCTAAAACTGTTGAATCGTCGAGTTTTACCGTTAGCGATGTTCAGAAGAAGAAAAGTAAGCAAAACCCATCCCCACCATTTATTACATCAACTGTGCAAATGGAAGCATCGCGTAAACTTGGTTTTACAGCACGGAAAACCATGCAAATTGCTCAGAAATTGTATGAAGGTGAAGAGGTGGATGGTGAACGTGTTGGTTTGATTACTTATATGCGTACGGACTCCACCAGTTTGTCGCAAGAAGCTATTGATGAGGTACGTGAGCAAATTCATCAACAGTTTGGTAGCGAGTATGTACCAGCAAAACCACGGGTATTTAAAGCCAAAAGCAAAAACGCCCAAGAAGCACACGAAGCGATTCGTCCAACTTCATTTGCCCGTACGCCAGAAAGTTTAAAGGGCACATTATCAGCCGATGAACTTAAGCTTTATACCTTGATTTGGAAGCGCGCTGTGGCATCCCAAATGGAAGCTGCAGTGCTGGATCAAGTGCGTGCCGATTTAACATCAGGTGGCACCATACTTCGTGCCAATGGTTCAACCTTGGTGTTCCCTGGTTTTCGTAAGCTTTATATTGAAGGTACGGATGAGCCGAGCAAAGATGGTGATGAAAAAACATTGCCACCTTTAGAAGTTGGCGATGTTATTGATGTGGCAAGTGTGGAACCTAAGCAACACTTCACTGAACCTAAGCCGCGTTTTTCCGAAGCGACATTGGTGAAAGAGCTTGAAGCTCACGGCATTGGTCGCCCATCGACGTATGCATCGATTTTGAATGTGTTGCGTGAGCGTAAATATGTGGTGATGGATAAAAAACGCTTTGTGCCAACGGATGTGGGTGAAATTGTAAGCAAGTTTTTAACGGATTATTTTGGTGATATTGTTGATGTAAATTTCACTGCTGACATTGAAGACAAGTTGGATGCTGTGGCGCGTGGAGAGCGCGAATGGAAACCCTTGTTACATGACTTTTGGGAGCCATTTAAAGAGCGCATTGATCACACCCAAGAACATGTAAAGCGTTCAGATGTTACCCACGAAGCCACTGATGAAACTTGTCCTGAATGCGGTAAACCTATGGCAATTAAGCTGGGTAGATATGGTAAGTTTTTGGCTTGTACGGGTTACCCAGAGTGTAAAGTTGCTAAGCCACTGAGTGATAATGGTGAAGCACCTGTAGAGCCTGAAAAGTCTGATCAAGTATGTGAAAAATGTAACGCTCCTATGGTTATTAAATCTGGGCGCTATGGTAAGTTTTTGGGTTGTTCTGCTTATCCCGAATGCAAAAATATTCAGCCTTTAGAAAAACCTGTGGATACGGGTATACCTTGCCCGACTTGCAATAAAGGTACGTTTTTAGAGAAGAAGTCGCGCAGAGGAAAAGTGTTTTATTCATGTTCACAATATCCGAAATGCAAACATGCACTATGGAATAAACCGATTGATAAACCATGTCCAAAATGTGGTGCACCGTTTGTGACAATCAAAGTGACCAAACGAAATGGAACTGAGCATGTTTGTGCCAGTGAAGCATGCAACTGGAAGGAACAAATCGAAGCACCCGAGTAAGCCATGGCATTGGACTACCGAATAGGTCATATTGATGATATTGAGGCGGTATTTGCGCTGAATCGACAAGTGTTTGATGAGGCATGGTCTAAAACAGTAATGTTACAGTCATTGCAAGTGGGTTATGATTTGTTTGTGTGTTATCAAGATGAAGACTTGTTGGGTTATGTGTTGAGCCAAGATATTTTATTTGAAACGCAAGTGATGCAATTGGCTGTACGCGCGGATGTACGCCGCCAAGGCATTGCGCAACAGTTGATGAATATGCTTATACAAGCAAAACAAGATATGGATGCGTTGGTATTAGAAGTCCGTATGTCCAACCTTGGCGCACAGGCTTTTTATAAGGCTTTGGGTTTCGCTGAAGTTGCAACGCGACCAAAATATTATGCAAAAACCGCAAGTAAACCAAGAGAAGATGCTGTGGTGATGAGCTATAAGCCGCAAGGTGCGAGTGGGTGATGATAAAAGCTTTACTAGGGACAGAAGCTTGGCAAGACTCTAAGTTTTCAGCCGAACTTAAGCAGCGTATGACACCCACACAAATGCGTGTATTGCGGGTGACCAATGTATTAACTAACTTTTTAGAACAAAAATATGGTTTAAAGTTGGATGTGCAGTTGCATGATCAAGGTATGAGCACAGCCAGCGACATTGAGGCTGATTTATTGGGTGTTTTACCGCAAGAACGCTGTTTACGACGTAAGGTCTCCCTAAAATCACGTGGGGAAGTCATGTTTGATGCTGAATCGGTGTTGCCTTTGGATATTTTGCCTGTGGAGCTGATGGCAGAGCTTGAGGCTGGTAAACGCCCTTTGGCAAACTTACTGTCTGACCAAGGGTTACTGTTGTCGCGCTCGGGATTAAGTGTAACGCAGGTGAAGTCTGTAGGCGTTTACCAACATTGTTGGGCAAGGCGTTCAGTGTTGCATGCACAATCAGGGGCAAAAGCTTTGGTTACGGAAGTGTTTCATGATGCAATTTGGCGCAAGTTAGATTATTTGGCGAATCGTTAAACTACAAAGCATTGTCCAGCTTGATGTACAATAATTGACACTTGTCATCAGCCCTTTAGCGTGTGGCTGCAATTTTATGAAGGTATAGGCAAGGTATTTCAGGTGAAAAAGAAAAAAGAAGAGAACGCTCCAGTTGAGGGCATTATTGATGGTACTGATTTTGTTGAATTAAAACGAGACATGCAAAGTGCTAAAATCATCGCTTGGTTGGAATACAATCAACAGCAGTTGATTGCAGGTGCTATTGTGCTGCTTTTGGCATTGGTTGGTGTTTCATTGTGGAAAGAACAACAATTAACTGAGAAAAATTCAGCAGCTTTATTGTATATGAAAGCAATGAATACAGCAGATGAAGCACAACGAGCTAACCTTTTGGACACGGTGACTAAGGATTTTGCAGATACAGGTTATGCTGTGTTGGCTAAGTTACAAAAAATCAAGTTAAGTGATGCGCCTGAAAAACAAGAATTATTGCGTTCACTTATTGCATCCAAAGTTGCGCCTGAGTTTATATGGCAAGCGCGTTTAGATTTGGCAGAGTTGTTGATTACTGAAGGCAAAGCTGCTGAGGCAAAGGAAATATTGTCTGAACGCTTGGGTAAACAATATGAACAAGCACGTTATGCTTTGCTTGCATCTTTAACGGAAGATAAGGCGGAAAAGGCTTCATTGATTCAAAAAGCATTGGATGCAGTGTCTAATGACAGTGAGCTGGTTACCCACTTAGAAGCTGAGTTAGCATCTTTGCGTCTTGAGAAGTAAGTCAGTGGTATTTCGTGCTTTCGTACTTTGCATGATGGCGATTGCGGGTGCAATGCATGCCAATGCGTCGGCACAATTGCACATTGCTTGGTCAGTTGATGTTGATCAGCGTTTGCCTAATGCGCCGCTTGCTTTAAGTGTGCCAGTTGTGATTGATACAGGTGGGCAATCGTACATTGTGTTGGGTGCACAAGATAGTTGGGTTCATGTGTATGATATGGATGGCAGGGATATTCGCCGCATCCGTATTCAAGCACCTTCAGATTCAGGTGTATTAGCTTTACCTAACCATTTGGTGGTTTTGGGTGATATTGCAGGAATGTTGTATGGCATTGACCCTGTGCAAGGCAAGATTCAATGGCAAATACAGTTGACTGCAGGTTTGACGGGTACACCTGTGGCCATTGGTGATGATTTTGTTGTACAAACCACGGATAATCGGGTTTATCGTTTTTCATCTGCCGGTGAAAAACAATGGAGCTTTTCAGGGCAAAACAATACTTTAGGTATGTATCTGAATGCTTCACCCTTGGTGCGAGGTTCGCATATCTATACATTATTAAACAATGGTGATGCGATTGCTTTAAAGGCAAATAACGGTGATTTATTGTGGAAAAACCAGTTATTGCTTTCCAGTGAATCGGCATCACTTTCTGACATTAAAACACCTTTGTCGGCACCCGTTTTCTTGCCGCAATTGCATTTGGATGGTGAAGTAAACAGTGATGTGTTGCTAGCACCACTTTTTCAAGGTGATTTGCAGGTTATTTCAGCGGCAGATGGCTCGTTGTTATTGAGTTTGCCTATTTCATTGCAATCTTCACCCGTACTTGTAGGCAAGATTTTATATATGGCAGATAGCACGGGTTATGTGCATGCTTATAATATTGAGAAAGGTAATCGTTTGTGGAGTAAGAAAATATCTGCCAAAGGGTTGCTGGGACCAGTGTTTTGGCAAGGTGCGTTATGGGTGGCAAACAAACATGGCGTTATATATCAATTGGATTTGCAAGGTGGTGTGAAAGCACAAACTGTTTTGTCAGGTTATATTTCACGCCCACCTTTATTGACACCCAATGGCTTGTTGCTGCGTACAGAGCGTGGTGAAATGGTCATGGTGACACCATAATGGGACATCAACTGCCAGTTATTGCTATTGTAGGTCGCCCAAATGTGGGTAAATCTACATTGTTTAATCGTATTATTAAACAAAGAAAAGCGATTGTTGGTGATAGACCTGGTGTTACCGTTGATAGACTGGAAACGGAATGTGTGATTGGTGGTGAAGCGTGTGTATTGGTGGATACAGGCGGTATTGGTGAATCACAACATGGTGAAATGCAAGGTGCCATTGATAGCCAAGTGGAAGCTGCACTTGAAATTGCCGATGTGGTGTTGTTTGCCGTGGATGCGATTGCAGGGCCTACACCTGTAGATCATGCACTGGCTCAGAAATTACGTAAGTCAAATATCCCCGTTATTTTAACAGTAAATAAAGCGGAAAATGCAGGGCTTGCTTCTGAGTTTTTTGCCATTGGTATGGGTGATCCGCAACCTGTATCCGCAGCGCACGGGCATGGCATGCAAAGCTTGTGTTCATTGATTGCGAAAACAATTCCCAAGTATGATATTCAAGACCCTATCAGTGACGAAAAACCATTGGCACGTGTTACCGTGATTGGTCGTCCAAATGTGGGTAAATCAACGTTAATTAATGCATGGTTGGGTAAAGATAGAATGGTGGTTAGTCCTATTGCAGGAACCACGCGAGATGCTATTGATACAGACATGCCTTATGATGACAGCTTTATTCGTTTGGTGGATACTGCAGGTCAGCGCAAATCAGGGCGTATCAATGATGTGATTGAGTTTGTAGCGCGTGTAAAAGCGGTTCAGGCATTTAGGCGTGCTGATGTTGCGGTGATGGTTTTGGATGGTGCTGAAGGTATTGTTGAGCAAGATATGCGCTTGATGCATTTGGCTCAGGAAGAAGGGTGTGCCTTAATTGTTGCGGTCAATAAAGTGGATTTATTGTCTGATGAAGATTGGAAATATTATGTTGAGCGTTTGGACTTTAGAATGCGTGGTTTGCCTGATATTCCTGTGTTCCGTATTGCTGCCAAGCACAAAAAAGGTGTGAAAAAATTATTAAAACATGCTGTGGATGCGGGTCTTGCCAATGGTGCTGAGATTGGTACGGGTGAGTTGAACCGTTGGATGATTGCCGCCGAGAAAAAACAGTATGCACCCAGTGATAGTGGTGCAGTTGTGCGTTTAAAATATGCATCACAAATTGGCACAACACCACCTACGATTAAAATATTTAGTAATCGCCCACAGGCGATTCGCCCTTCATATAAACATTATCTGGAGAAAAGCTTTAGACAGCACTTTAAATTACCAGGTATTCCTGTGCGTTTAAAATTTGCTAAATCTGATAACCCTTATGCAGAAAAAGCTAAGGGTAAATCCAAAACTGCCAATGAAAAGCGGCACCAGGAAAAGAAAAGAAGCCGCGGCTAATGCATTGTTTTGAAGAAACAAAGATATTGCCTGCAAGTGCTAAGGTGATGTATGACTTGGTGATGGATATTGAAGCATACCCTGCTTTTGTACCTTGGTTGTGTGGAGCAGAAATCTTGGAAATGAAAGTCAATGAGCTGAGTGCTGAATTAACCATGGATTTGGCGGGCACAAAACATAAGTTCCAAACGGTTGATTACTTTATACCGCATAAACTTGTTGAAATTCGACTGTTATCGGGTCCGTTTAAATTTCTGGAGAGTGTATGGACATTTGAGCATATTGATGACCAGAGTTGCAAAGTACACTTTTCTATTGAATTTGAGTTTAAAAATATGATGCTAGACCTTGTAGCATCACCTATTTTTGGCGCAGCTTGTAAAACGATGGTAAATACGTTTGAAAAGCGTGCAAGAAGCCTTTCGGCAATCTAAGGAGTATCGGATGCATATTTCGATTGTATATGCTTTACCCCATGAGCAGTTTATAGAAGAGCTTGATGTGCCAGAGGTTTGTACGGTTGAGCAGGCGATTAAAATGTCCACGGTATTAATAAAGTATCCTAATATTGACTTAACAATCAATAAAGTTGGTATTTTTGCAAAGTTAGTCAAGTTGACACAGGAACTGCATGATGGAGAACGCATTGAAATATATCGTGCTTTGCCACGTAAACCACGAAGTGCACATGCGGCTGATGATAAAAAGGAACGTATTCGCGCTAAGAAAGAGCGTAAAAAGCTTGGAGAATAAGGCTTTATGCCCTTTTGACCTTCGCGCTAAAACAAATACCTTGTGTTCTAAAAGTTAGCCGTTAAGTTTCGCGTCCCTTCGCAAGTTGGGGTAGCTAGAAAGAAGGTTTTTTAGCTGTGCTTTATCAGGTTTTTTGCATGTTTTTGTTCGTTATTTTGGCGTTAAAA